>CAZAAK010000020.1:0-9681 GCA_964483145.1 uncultured Bacteroidaceae bacterium | reverse complement strand
GATGGTTGCCTACTACAGCTTGCAGCAATTTTTTTGCATGGGATGGTTGGCTGCTGTAGCTTGCAGTAGTTTTTCTGTACGGGATGGTTGTCTGCTGCAGCTTGCAGTAGTTTTTCTGTATGAGTTGGTTGGCTGATACTGCCTACAGCAGGTCCTCGGGGTTGGCTTTGGCTCCGGGGTCATAGCCCCATTGCTGGGGTTGCGCCTGATGGTTGGTACCTGCTGGGGTATCTTCTGAGATGCTCTCAGAGGTATCTTCTGAGGTGTTCTCTGAGGTATCTTTAGGGGTGTCTGTTGGGGCGCTTTCTTGGGAGTCGTTGGGGGATGATGAGACGGTCTGTTGGGGCGGTGCTTCTTGGGTTTTGGCGGAGCCGTTGCCGGCCTCCATGCGAGATTTGTCCTGCTTGGGTTGTAGCCCGTCTTTTGGGTCATAGTGCTGACGATTGCTTTCTTTCCGCATCCGGTACTCCTCCAGGGTGTCGCCTGCCACAATGCCCGTGGGCACAGCAATGATGGAATAACCGAGAAGCATTACAATCATAGAGATGAACTGCCCCGTGGCTGTAACTGGAGCAATGTCGCCGTAACCTACTGTGGTGATGGTAACCACAGCCCAATAGACCCCGCGCGGAATGCTGGAAATGGTCGGATTTTTATCGCCCTCAATGCCATACATGGCAGCACCTAGGATTATGGCCATCACAAAGACAAACAACATGAAGACAAGAATCTTAGTAGCGCTTCGCCTAAGGGCATTCAGGAGGAATCGGCTTTCCTCCATAAAACGCTCCATCTTGAAAATACGGAAGATGCGCAGCACGCGCATCAGCCGCAACACCGACAAGGTGGAGGCTGCGGGGAAGAAGATGCTTAGGTAGGCGGGAAAGATGGAAATGATGTCGATGATGCCAAAGAACGAAACAACATATTTGCGAGGCTTTTGAAGGCAGTAGATGCGCAGGTAGAACTCAAAGGTGAACAGCAGCGTGAATAGCCATTCGAATACCGTCATTGAGACAGTAAACCACTTGGGCGCTTTGGCAACACTCTCAAACATAATCACTAGCACGTTGAGCCCAATTGCAACCAGCAACAGGATGTCGAACTTCTGCCCCCGAGGGGTGTCGGACTTGAAGATGATGGTGAAGATTTCCTGCTTGGTTAGCGAGCGGTATTTTTTTGGCAGAAGCAGGTCGAAAAGGGCTCGGTGCAGGATGTCGCCAAAGAAACTGACGACGTTGAGGAAGATGCGGCGATAGTCCACATGGGCAGCTCGGTCGGCAAGACGCTTGATGGCATCGGATAGCTGATTTAGCAGACGTTTGAACATGAGCCTTTATTCTTGTTTGTTGACAATAAGGGTGCAGCTCCGCTCCTGAGTGAGGTTGCCGGCCACGCGCAAGATGTCGGCAGGAGCAATTTGGCGGTAAAGCTCCGGCTCGGAGTTGACCAGCCCGATGTTTCCGATCATTTCGTAGTAGCAGAGGCTTAGCGCCCGGTCGGCCGGCTTGTAATGCGAGTAGACAAAGGTGTTCTCGAACTTGTTGGCTACCTTTTCCATTTCGTGCTTGTCGATGGGTTGTTGCTGCAACTTGCCAATTTCCTGGTTGATGGCTTCCTCTGCCTGGTCGAAACTAGTGCCGTCGCCCAGTTTGCCGCTCACCACAAAGAGGCCTCTATCCAACTCGCCGGTAATGTAGGCATTGATTTCGGTAAAAAGTGCCTCCTCTTGCACAAGGCGTTGGTACATGCGGGAGGAGTGTCCGTTGCTGAGCAAGTCGCTGACCATGTCGTAGGCGTAGTAGTCCATGGACATCCTATCGCTCATTACCCAAGCTTTGTATATGGCATTGTTGGGCACTTTGCGCACCACTTCCTGCCGCCGTGCTTGGCTTTGGTAGGGTTCTTGGGGTAGGGGGGGCTTGGGGGTTGGGCTGGGATTTCCGAGGTTGCCAAATATCTGTTCGGCAAGGGCTAGGGCTTTCCCCTCTTCGACGTTGCCGGCAATGGCCACAATGGCGTTGGAGGGGTGGTAGTAGCGGTGGAAAAAGTTGCGGACATCCTCAAGGGTGGCCCCTTGCACATGCTTGATGTCGGCTCCAATAGTGCACCAACGGTAGGGGTGCACGCGGTAACATAGCGGCCGTAGTAGCATCCAAACATCGCCATAGGGCTGGTTCATATATCGCTGGTTGTATTCTTCTGTCACCACGCGCTTCTGCACATCCAGAACCTTCCAAGATTGGCCCTGAATGTCCCAATCGCCCTTCATGCGGTCGGCTTCTAGTAGCAATGCCTGCTCTAGGAACTGGCACGGAACGGTGAGGTAATAATTGGTGTAGTCGTTGTTGGTGAAGGCGTTGCTCTCGCCTCCCATACTGTCTACCACAAGGTCGAAATCGGGATAGCTGCGGGTGCCGCCAAACATAAGGTGCTCAAAAAGGTGGGCAAACCCAGTGCGGTTTTCCCGCTCGTTGCGTGCCCCTACCTGGTAAAGCACGTTGATGCTTACTAGAGGGGTGGTATTGTCCTGGTGGACAATCACCTTTAACCCATTGCCGAGCGTTTTTTGCTTATAGGAAATCATGCCAAAATGTGTTAAGCCAAAAAACGCCACAAGCCGTTAATTATTGTTTGTCCCAAGAAAAATTGTCCCCGTCACTTCACCCCAAATTCCCCCCAATTTATTACTGGACCTTGCTTCCCCTGAGTTGTGGGCGTGTGTTGGGTGGCTTGACAAAGAGATAGGCCACCATAGATTCAACCCCCTGTAGAACTCGAGTTCCCATGTGCTCATCCGCCAAAGACCGCAAAAAATGCAATTACCATAATAATGAAATACAGGAAGTTGTCAGTTGTGATAAAAATTTAATGTAGTAAGTACCATGCGAAACACAAAAAAAATTGTATCTTTGCAAGCCGATACAGGTCTGCCAGTTTTGCTTTTTGCCTTGTGACTGACAGGGGCTTCGCCGTGAAAAACAGTGAGATGTAAACTGCTTTCGGCAGATTGAGCGGTCACTGGTTGGGGGGCTCGAGAACACGATTTTAAACTCAAAACGAATACTCTATCTATGAAAATTTCCGTTGCAGGTACAGGTTATGTAGGTTTGAGCATTGCCACTCTTTTGGCACAACATAACGAAGTGACATCGGTTGACATCGTGCAGGATCGCGTCGATATGGTCAACCGTCGGCAGAGTCCTATTCAGGACGACTTTATAGAGGCCTTTCTTGCGGGCTATTATGCTCAAACCGAAGAGGATATCCGCAATTGGCGCTCCGGCAGGGTTGGAGGGCTGAAGCCGCTGAAGTTGGATTTGCAGGCTACTGTCGACTGGCAACAGGGCTACCGCAATGCCGATTTTGTGGTCATTGCCGCCCCCACTAACTACGACAGTGCCAAGAACTTCTTCGACACCTCTGCCGTTGAGGATGTCATCCAAAAGGTGATGCAGGTGAACCCCACCGCCATTATGGTTATCAAGAGCACCATTCCAGTAGGCTATACCGAGAGCGTCCGTAAAAAATTCCATTCCGAGAACATCATCTTTGCGCCCGAGTTCTTGCGGGAGAGTAAGGCACTGTACGACAACCTCTACCCCAGTAGAATCATTGTTGGCTATCACCATGGCGACAGCCGGCTGGAGGAGAAGGCCCACCAGTTCGCCTCGCTAATACGGCAAGGTGCCATTTCCGCGCAGAAAGATGCTGCGTCCGGTTCGCAGGCAAGTGGGGATATTCCTGTCCTCTTCATGGGCACCACCGAGGCCGAAGCTGTCAAGCTTTTTGCCAACACCTATCTGGCCTTGAGGGTCAGCTACTTTAACGAGTTGGACACCTACGCCGAGCTCAAGGGGTTGGATACCCGTCAGATTATCGATGGCGTCTGTCTCGACCCCCGCATTGGCACCCACTACAACAACCCCTCCTTTGGCTATGGCGGATACTGCCTGCCCAAGGACACCAAACAGCTGTTGGCCAATTATGCCGACGTCCCGCAGGACCTTATCCGTGCTATTGTGGAGAGCAACCGTACGCGCAAAGACTTCATTGCCGACCAGGTGTTGCGGAAAGCGGGCTACTATACCTACTATCACGACAACAACAGTTGGGATCAGTCGCAGGAGCACGAGTGCGTGGTGGGTGTCTACCGCCTTACTATGAAGAGCAACAGCGATAATTTCCGCCAGAGCAGCATTCAAGGTGTGATGAAGCGCATAAAAGCCAAAGGAGCCCAAGTGATTATATATGAGCCCACCCTCCCTGACGGAAGCACATTCTTTGGTAGTTTGATAATCAACGATTTGGCTCGTTTTAAGCAACGAGCAGAAGCAATAGTAGCCAACCGCTACGACTCCTGCCTAGATGATGTGCGGGAGAAAGTCTACACCCGTGATATCTTCAAGCGCGACTGACCGTTGGGTCCGAAATTCAACTCTGTTGTTGTTAAAAAAATCTTCAAAGGAAAATAATGAACTGGTACGTATTTCGCCCTGTCTCAAACATGGGAATTGCCACTTGCCGTGACATCAAAGCCCGTTACGGGGTGGAGTGTTTCGTAACAGGGAAAAGGAAGCACTATCAGGAGTGCTTTGGGCGTATTGTAAGGGTGAATAGATTTGCCATCCACAGCTATGTCTTTGTCCGTGCCGATAAAAGCACATTTAGCCAGATAACTAGGGATATAGTAAAGATTGTTCCTGTACTCCGGGTATGCGAAGATGTAGCCGAACCGCTGACTGTCCCCGACAAGGTTATGACCGACTTTATCCGTGTGGCGGAATTTTTGGGTAAGGAAGTTGACTACTTCGACCCAAACAAGCTCGACTTTAAGCGGAGTTACCGAGTGCGTGTTACCGGGGGTCCGTTGGAAGGCATTGAGGGCATCTTCCTGCAGATAGGCGGACGGCACGAGAAGCGTGTCGTCATCCCAGTGGAGAATCTTATTGCCGTTGCAACAGGCTCCATTTCATACACTCTTGTGGAACGGATATAAGAGGTTGCCGTGTGATGTCGATGAACCCGAAAGTAACCGTTTCTGTTGCTGTCTACAACGGCAGCGGACATATCGAAAGGTTGGCAAGGTCGCTCTTTGAGCAGACCCTGGAGGAAATAGAGTTCCTCTTTGTTGATGACAAAAGTACGGACGACAGCATATCGATAGTGCAACGGGTTTTGAAGGAATATCCCGGCAGGGAATCGCAAACGCGTTTTCTCTTTCATGAAAGGAACATGGGCATTTCGGCGACCAAGCGCGACTGTTTTATGCAGTCGAGGGGGCAGTATGTGATAGTGGTTGACGACGACGACTGCGTGGAGGCGCGGATGGCCGAGCTACTTTTTGACAAAGCTGTGCAGGAGGATGCGGATTTGGTGGTGAGCGATTTTTACTACCACAAATCCTCCAATGTGCAGTATGTCAGTTTTGTAGGCAATGATTGTCCTCGGGATACCGAAGGATTGCGTAGCGCTATCCTAAACCGTTATTCGTGGCCGGTTATTTGGTGCAAACTGTTTAAGAGAAGCCTTTTTGAGGAGGACGATTTCGTGTGGCCGGTTAAGAATTTGGGGGAGGATGTCCTAATTAGCGCAGTTACGGCGTACTATGCTAGGCGCATTGCCTATGTTCGCGAGCCGCTCTACCACTATTTTTTCTACAACACTTCATGGTCGAATTTTGTTAGCCGGGAGCATTGCCTAGCCCAATACGACAGCTATTTGTCGAATGTGAGGAAATTGTTGGACTTTATGGAGAAGAAGCAATTGCTCCAACAGTACGGCAGGGGAGTTTTTATAAGCCAGATGCGCACCAAGAACAAGCTTTTGCCAATTCTTACCGACAGGGATACTGCTAGATTGTGGCTACACACATTCCCCGAAGCCCACAGGAAGGCTTTTGCGGGAATACCCTATCTGAAGTCGACTTATAGGGAGAAGCTTTGGATTGCGGCAATTGCTTTGGGGTTGTTTCCTATTTTGCGCAGATACCTCGAAACCAATAGATTTAGGCCGAACCCGATAGCTATCTCATAGATGCAATGACAGATTATTTGAATCAACCGCTGGTGAGTGTTGTCATGCCGGCCTACAACGCCTCTAAGTATATAGAGCAGGCAGTGCGGTCGGTGCTGGACCAAACCTACAGGAACATAGAATTGATAGTGGTGGATGACGGTAGCTCGGATGATACAGCGAGCAAGCTCGGCCACTTCCGCGATGAGCGGATGAGGGTCATCAGCCAACTAAATCAGGGGGCGTGTGTAGCTCGGAACCGAGGGATTTGGGAATCGAAAGGTGAGTTTGTTAAGTTTTTGGATGCCGATGATATCCTCTACCCCGAAGCGATAGCCACGCAGGTGGAGCAGTCGCTGACCTTGGCAAGGAACGAGGAGGTTTTTGGGGACATAGACCACATTGATGCCGACGGTAATGTTTTCTGGCATAACACTATCGATGCGGAGGAGTTCGAAAGGAAGAACCAAGACGAATGGCTACTGCTACATTGGTCAATGCTGACCAGTTGCCCACTGCACCGCAGGGAGTTGTTGATGCAGGTGGGCGGCTTTGATGTGCACTTGCGGGGTGCGCATGAAACCGTGCTTCATTTTGCTATGTCCATTGCCGGAGTTAGGTTCGTCTATAGGCCGGGAGCGGTTTACCAATATCGTATTCATCACGACCCCAATAGGATATCGATTCAAAGGGAGAGCGCGATGCCCAATTTTGTGGACAGGGTCTATTTATACGACAAACTCCTTTCCCTAACTCAAGGAAAGTATGGATTGCAGGCTAACGGGTTGACCAATTTTGTGACGCAGCAATATTTTAATTTGGCTCGGAAATTTTACCTAGCAGGTGCCAAGGACAAAGGCCGTTATTGCATGCAGCGAATAAAGGGAATTCCACATAGCAAAAAGTATCCCAGATATTATGGCAGTTCTAAGTTGGCTGGGACCTATCTGCTGTTGGGTAGATTGTTGGGGTACGACCTGGCAAAGGAGATAATGGAACGAATTGCCCAAAGATTGGGTCTAAAACCGCGTAATGTACAGCCTATAATTTCGTCGATATATTCGCCTAGTGCAGAAAAGCAGTAATGATGATGTTAGCTATATGAATCCCAAAGTTACCCTTGCAATTTCGGTGTACAACGTTGCTCCTTACATAGAAAGGTGTGTACGCAGTTTGTTTGAGCAGACCTTTGACGAGATTGAGTTTTTGTTTGTTGATGATGGTTCGCTGGACGAAAGCATGGAAATAATGTGGTGTGTGCTGGAGGACTACCCTAGCCGCAAGGCGCAGGTTAGGACTTTTGTCCACGAGCATAATATGGGCACGGCTGTAACCAAGCGTGACTGCTACCTGCAGGCTAAGGGCGATTTTGTTTTAGTGATTGACAGCGACGACTTTGTGGAGCTCGAGATGGTTGAAAAGATGTATCGTAAAGCGCAGGAAACCGATGCCGACATAGTGTTTTGCAACGTCTTTCAATACTCTAGGGAGAGGGTACGTGTGGTCACATGTGTTCCCAATGGTGTTGTTGGTTGCGGTGACAATGTGAAGGATGATGTCATCAACCATTACGTCACCCCATCTTTGAGTTGTAGAATGCTGAAGCGGACATTGTTTACCGACAATGAGATATTATGGCCAGTTGCCGATTATTCAGAGGATTATGTAATTAGTGCGGAAACAGCATATTATGCCCATCGGATTGCCTTTGTGGATGAGCCGTTCTACCACTATTGTTTCAATCATGGGTCCCTTAGTCGTACCGATAGCGAAGCCAATAAGTTGAAAATATATTACGACTTTATTGAGAATTTAGAAATCGTGTTGCGGTTTCTTGAGGATAAAGGCACCTTGGAAAAATATGAGAGCGGAATGTTCCTCAATAAGGTGCATGCCAAATATTATGTGATGCCGTTGCTTCCTCGGTTCAAATATTTGAGGCTGTGGGTAAAAACATATCCTGAGGTGAATAGGTCGTTTCTGTTCGGAGACAAGTACCGCAAGCTTACGTATCGAGAGCGTTTTTGGGTAGCGTCGATGTCGCTTGGTATGTATCCACGATTCAAGAGGGTTATTTATTCCAAGAGGTTGCGCCCCCGGCCTGAGTGGGTACCCGTGTGGTGACCTGCCTGCCTTGCAAGTAAACAAATAATACATGATATAGAATCTCTTAACCCAAGTGCTATATGTCTAAGTTCAAAAGACTGTTGTCGTCCGCAGAAAATAAAGGAAGAAATTTTTTTCTTGAGTTGTATTTGTGGCTTTGGGTTCGCCCAGGGCAATTGATAAAGCTTTTGTTCCACCCAGAGTTTTACACCTCTCCCACGTATTATCCCGAATATCCAGAGCGTCTCCGTTCGCATTGGAGCCAGTTTTGGAATCAAGTGGGCGAGATTTTGCGCAACGGGCGCATCAATACCTTGTATTTCTTATGTGGATATGATGTCAAGACCCGCTCCGAACAGAAGGCGTATGTCCATTACAATACCGTCATGCGTCGACGTATTGAACTGAATAACAGTTCGAAAGACAATTGCGTCTGCATTCTTCGCGATAAATTGCTTTTCTCCATATTTTTAGAAGGATTGGGGTTGAAGGGGGCTAGTACGGTGTTCTATACCTCTGGCGGAAATCTTTATAGTTACCGCACGAAGTCTGTCGCTACGATGGAGGATATCCTAGCGTTTGACAACAAAAAGCTCTTTTGCAAGCCATTAGATGGTCAGTGCGGAGATGGCATCTTTGTTCTTTGGGTGAAGGATGGCAAGATGTATATAGGGGACAAACTTGTTGATATGGCAGAGTTGAAAGATCGTTGCCGCAGCGGCCGATATCTAATGCAGGAATATGTAAGCCAACATCCGCAGATGAGCCGATTGCACCCTCAGTCCATCAATACCATTCGGTTGTTGACAGTGCGGGGTCTAAAGGACGGGCAGATTCATATTTTGCCTTCCAGTCTACGAATAGGCAGGGGCGATGCCTTTGTGGACAATATGTCCAAAGGCGGTTTTTGTATTGGTATCAATCTTGAAACGGGCTACCTTAAGCAGTATGGTTTTCTCAAGCCGACCTATGGCTTGAAAGAGGAAGTACACCCCGACAGCCACATACGTTTTGAGGAGTTTCAAATACCATTCTTTGATGAGGCAAAGCGTCAGGCTGTTTATTTCCACTCCATGTTGCCGGGCATCCACTCTATCGGTTGGGATATTGCCATAGGGGAGGACGGACCCATTTTTATTGAGGGTAACGATAATTGGGAATTGCTTTCGCTTCAACTCCAAGAAGGGTTCAAAAAATATTTTGACGAATACTTTTTCAAATAGGCATAGAGGGATAAGAGAGAGTGGTATGTTGCCACAATGCGTGTGCATACTATAGATAGTAGGGCATCGCGGAAGTGTTGCAGGGCTGTGCTAGGAACATTATCGACAGAAAGGGTCGGGCGGAAGAAGTCAAATAAATGTGGTATCAACCTAGTGATGCCCGAGTCGGTTATTCAGATTTAAAGTATGTTGCTTTATATACTTGAATAACAGATTGTTAAAATGTCTGTTTGCAGATTTTGCCCAGGATACGAATGTACTAAACGGTTGATATACAGAATATTGCGCGAGATTTATTTTTTCGTTGATATAAAGGGTGCGAAATTTGCCGAGAAAG
>CAZAAK010000019.1:0-33299 GCA_964483145.1 uncultured Bacteroidaceae bacterium | reverse complement strand
AAATTTTTCTTTCTGCAACCTATGCGGTTGTCTAAAATTCCGGGAGTATTATAACATTGTTCTACAAAAAAAAGAGGACAACCTCGAAAGTCGTCCTCTTTTTTTGTTCTTGTAGAGCTATTGTTACCAAAGCACAACGCGGTTGGCGGGGGCAATCCACATGCCGTTGCCTTCCTTCACCCCCCAAGCCTCAACAAACTCGTTGACGTGGGGCAAAGTGACGTTGACGCGATTTTTAGCTAAGGAGTGCACGTCCATTTGGGTAAGCTGCAACACAGCCTCGGGGCGAATATTGCTAGCCCACACACCTGCATAGGCAAGGAAGAAACGTTGGGCAGCGCTAAAGCCGTCCATCTCCTCATCTTTCACCTGACCCTTCTTGATGGCATTCTGCATAGCCAAGTAGCTGATGTGCAGGCCACCGTTGTCGGCAATATTCTCGCCAAGGCATAACTCACCGTTGGCATGCACGGTATCGGGCTCGGTGGCCACCACCACTTTGTTGAAGCAGTCCACCAACACCTGAGCATGACTCTTAAAATTCTGTGCATCCTGCTCGGTCCACCAGTCGTTGAGGTTGCCCTCTTTGTCGTACTGGCGACCTTGGTCGTCAAAGCCGTGGGTCATCTCATGTCCAATCACCACACCAATGGCACCATAGTTAACTGCATCGTCGGCCTCCATATTAAAGAAAGGTTTTTGCAGGATGGCTGCGGGGAAACAGATTTCATTAGTGGTAGGATTGTAGTAGGCGTTCACCGTCTGGGGGGGCATTCCCCACTCGGTCTTGTCAACGGGTTTGTCTATTTTACTAATCATATAGTCCACATCAAACTCGTTGCTACGGATGATGTTGGCAAAGTAGCTGTCCTTCTCAATCTTCAAGCCGCTGTAGTCGCGCCATTTGTCGGGATAGCCCACCTTGACCATGATGCTACTAAGCTTGTCCAAGGCCTTCTCTTTGGTAGTCTGATCCATCCATGTTGCATCTTTGATGCGCATGCCGAAGGCCTCCTTAAGGTTGTCCACAAGCGTGAGCATGCGGTCCTTGGCTTCGGGGGGGAAATATTTGGCCACATACAGTTCACCCAAGGCTTCGCCCATAGCGCCGTCCACAGCACCGGTAACGCGTTTCCAACGAGGGCGCAACTGTTCCGTACCACTCATCTGACGGCCGTAGAACTCAAAGTTGGCGTTCACGAAATCATCGCTGAGGTAGCCTGCGGCAGAGTTGATGACATTCCAAGCATAGTAGGCCTTGACGGTGGACTCATTTTCGCTAGCTAGCACCTTGGCCACTTCCTGAATGTACTCGGGCTGACACATGTTAAAACTTTTGAGCCCCGACAGCCCCATCTCGGCAAAATATTGCTTGAAGTTGACGGCCTTGGCCACAGCATCGGCCTCATCAAGGGTCTTTTTGTTGTAGGTCTTAAAGGGGTCGCGGTTGGTCACTTTGTCGTACTGTGCCTTAGCCAATCTGGTTTCAAGCCCCATGACCATTTTGGCTAGCTTGTCGGCGGGCAAGCCGGAGAGTTGGTCGTAGCCTGCCATGGCAAATTCTTTGGTCATCAGGTCGACATAACCCTTTCGCAAAGAGGTCGAACGGGCATCCGTACCAAGGTAGTAGTCGCGGTCGCCCATGCCAATGCCCGTTTGGTAAACCCAAGCAATGCACTGTGTGGCATCCTGGGCATCGGCTTCGCCAAAGAGGGCAAAGAAGGGGAAGATGCCGATATTGTGCAGGCGGGTCATCTCCTTTTGGAGAGACTCACGCCCGTTAAGGGCTGCAATCTCCTCCATGTAGGGCCGGATAGGCGCGGCACCTTGCTGCTGAAGAGCAACGGAATCCATGCCAATATTGTAGAGGGTGGCAATCTTGTCCGCCACGCTGCCTGCCTCATTCTTGGAAGCGGAGACAGAATCAATCAAGTTGCGGAGTTGCTCTTGGTTGGTTTCGGCCAAAGCATCAAAAGTGCCGTAACGGCTGTGCTCAGCATCCAAAGGGTGCGCCTTCAACCAACCCCCGCAGGCATACTGGTAGAAGTCGTCCGTAGGGTTGGCAGTGGTGTCCAGATTACTTAGGTCGATACCCAAGGTCAATTCGGAGCCGGCCTTGTTGCATGAAGTTGCGGCAAAAACTGAAAGTGCCATAACTGCCAATAAAGTTTTTTTCATTTTTAATAGTATGTTGATAATTTGTTTGCTGCTGAAAAGGACTCACTACAAACGAGAAAAAAGGGCGACCTAAGGCCACCCTTTCTCCAATGGTTTATATCGGTTAGTACATACCGCCCATGCCACCCATGCCGGGGTTGGCAGCAGGTGCTGCAGGAGCAGGCTCCTTGATGTCGCACATCACGCACTCGGTGGTAAGAAGCATGCCGGCGATGCTAGCAGCGTTCTGCAGAGCCACACGGGTAACCTTGGCGGGGTCGATAACACCGCTCTCAAAGAGGTTTTCATAGGTCTCGGTGCGGGCATTGTAGCCGTAGTCACCCTTGCCGTTCTTGACTTCGTTGACAACAACCGACCCTTCAAGGCCTGCATTCTCAACAATCATGCGCAGAGGCTCCTCAATGGCGCGACGGATGATTTCCACACCCAATTTCTCGTCCTCGTTGGCGGGTTTAACCTCGTTGAGTTTCTCAGCAGCACGAATCAGAGCAGTACCACCGCCGGGGATGATACCTTCTTCAACGGCAGCACGGGTGGCATGCAATGCATCGTCAAAGCGATCCTTCTTCTCTTTCATCTCAACTTCGCTAGCTGCGCCAACATAGATAACTGCTACGCCACCTGCCAGTTTGGCAAGACGCTCCTGCAACTTCTCACGGTCGTAGTCGCTAGTGGTCTTTTCTATCTGAGCCTTAATCTGGTTGACACGGGCTTTAATCATATCGGAATTGCCAGCGCCATTAACAATGGTGGTGTTGTCCTTGTCGATGGAAATCTTGTCGCAAGTTCCAAGCATATCCAAAGTAGCGTCCTCAAGTTTGTAGCCCTTCTCTTCGCTGATGACAGTACCGCCCGTGAGGATGGCAATGTCTTCCAGCATCTCCTTACGACGGTCGCCAAAGCCAGGTGCCTTGACAGCAACCACCTTCAAGCCACCGCGCAAACGGTTGACAACCAATGTGGCCATAGCCTCAGTCTCAACATCCTCGGCAATGATAAGGAGCGGACGACCCTGTTTGGCAACGGGTTCAAGGACAGGCAACAACGACTGCAGCGAACTGATCTTCTTGTCGTAGATCATCACCAGCGGGTTATCGTATGTGCACTCCATCTTGTCGGTATCGGTCACGAAATAAGGGCTAATATAACCGCGGTCGAACTGCATGCCCTCAACCACCTTGACGCTAGTCTCGATGCCCTTGGCCTCCTCGATGGTGATAACACCGTCCTTGGAAACCTTCTCCATGGCCTCGGCAATAATATCACCAATCTGAGTGTCGTTGTTGGCGCTAATGGTAGCCACTTGACGAATCTTTTCGATATCGCCGCCTACTTCCTGAGCATTGGCTTTGATATCCTCTACGATGACGGCAACAGCCTTGTCGATGCCGCGCTTAAGATCCATCGGGTTGGCACCGGCGGTAACATTCTTCAAACCAGTGTTAACAATAGCTTGAGCCAAAACTGTAGCGGTGGTAGTACCGTCACCGGCCTGGTCGTTGGTCTTGGAGGCCACTTCCTTCACCATCTGCGCACCCATGTTCTCGATGCTGTTCTCAAGCTCTACTTCCTTGGCAACGGTTACACCGTCCTTGGTCACTTGAGGAGCACCAAACTTCTTGTCGATAACAACGTTACGACCCTTGGGGCCCAATGTTACCTTTACTGCATTTGCCAATGCATCAACGCCTTTGCGAAGCTGCTCACGAGCATCATTATTGAAAACTATTTCTTTTGCCATAATTGAATTCTGTTTTAATTGTTGTTGAATAAGGTTTTAATGCTTCAAATAATATTGAAGGACTAAGAGAATTGATTAGATGATGGCGTAGATGTCGCCCTCTTTCATAATCATATACTTCGTGCCGTCAATCTCGACTTCGGTGCCGCTATATTTGCCATAGAGCACTGCATCACCAACCTTAACGGTCATCTCATGATCCTTGGTACCTTTGCCAACGGCAACAACTTTGCCTCTCATGGGTTTCTCTTTGGCGGTGTCGGGGATGATGATACCGGCTGCAGTCTTCTGCTCAGCCTCATCGGGAAGGACCAATACTCGGTCTGCTAAAGGTTTAATGTTCATGACTTATAATTTTTAGTTGTTTATCTGTTGTTTTTGCGTCCTTACTTATTTCTGTTCGACGCAACGCTTAGGTGAAAATCATAAACCGTGCCAGTTGCACAAAAAATGCCACCATACGTCATATTAGGTGACAAATTGGCAGATTTAAAGCAATGCCAAAACACAAGCAGCGCTACTATTCATGGCAAAGATAGCTCATTCGGCAGTTGCCGGTTAAAAAAAACTATTTCTGTCCGGTAACGCTTTTTTGCTTCGGCAAAATTATGGCTGACACTTTTCTACGAAGTGCCTGCCGTTTTTGTTTTTGTTGTCTTTGTTTTGCCCCAAATATACTATTGTAGGCAAAAAAGTCATTTATACGGGCAGCATAAGAATGATGCAAAGCCCCGGCTGAATGAGCAAGCAAATCCCACCCATAGCGGCATGCGTTACCAGCGTGCCAGTGGTAACGAACCCGTAGCGGCATGCGAAGCCTACGAAGCCTGCGAGACCTACGGCATAAAGAGTTTCGCACACCTATTCTCCGGGGGCCACGCAGGGTAGCCTGCAAAGCCTCAAGGACCTAATACAGGCAGTACGCGAGGTCAAGGGATGCGCACCTTTAACCTAGTGGTAGGTTGTAGGTAAGGTCATCTTTTTGTTTACCTTTTACTTAGGTTTCTTTTACATTTTATTTACCTTTTGTTTAGGTTAGGTAAACAAAGAGTAAAAGAAAAGTAAAAGAAAAGTAAATAAAAGGTAAACAAAAAGTCGACCCTACCCATACTTTGCCACCTAAGCAGGGGCTCTTTAGCTCGGCGGAGCACGCTTGCCGAGGTACAGATTCTTTGCTGGGTACCAAAAGGCACAGTGCTTTCCCCCAAGTGATGCTCTGGCTCGCCTTACGCTTATGTGCTACATGTATTTTGCCTTACTGGCGGAAAGTCCTGGCAAAACGTGCCACCAATGAGATGCACTAGGCGCCACTAGAACCGACACTTTTCGATTAGGGGGTCTTGGTTGTGGAGGGCACAAATAACGGCAATAGGGCGAGGCTAGCGTTGGGCTAGATCGAATTTTTGGAGCACTTCTGAAAATAGAGGTTCGGCGCGTGGAACTTTTTGCAAAGAAGCACAATAAAAACGCGCTTTTGCAGTTATTTTGGCATAAACAATCAATACATGCTGATAGCTGACATTATTGAATATTTGGACAGCAAGATGCACCCCGAACTGCAGGAGGATTACGACAATTCGGGTTTTCTTTTGGGCGACCCTGCCCGCGAGTGTACAGGCACATTGGTGGCCTTAGACCTTACCGAGGCGGTTGTGGACGAGGCTGTTGAAAAACGCACCAATCTCATTGTTACCCATCATCCGCTGATTTTTGGAGGTGTCAAGCGCATCACAACCCAAAGTGCCGTAGGTCAATTGATAATCAAGCTTATCAAAAACGATTTGGCTGTATACGCTGCGCACACCAATTTGGACAACCTCAAGGATGGCATCAATGGTATTCTTGCCCAAGTGCTAGGGCTGACAGATTGTCATATCCTCCGACAACTCAAAGGGCAACCTTCACCCGATATTGGGGCAGGCATGGTTGGTAGCCTCCCCTACGCCCTACCTACTACGGCATTTCTCGAGCAGGTCAAGCTGGCGCTTGGTTTGCCCCTGCTGCGGATAAATGACATTGCCCGTCCTGTAGTCAGCCGTGTGGCCTTTTGCGGAGGCTCAGGCAATTTTCTTATAGAAGACGCTGTGGCGCAAAAGGCCGATGTCTACCTTACGGGCGATTTGAAGTACCACGATTTCCAACGTGCAGGCAAGCGCATTACGCTAGTGGATATAGGTCATTTTGAGAGCGAACAGTTCTCAAAGCAGTTGATTTATTCCATTATATCAAAAAAATTTAGTAATTTTGCATGCTTGATTAGTGAACGTGGCAGGAGCTTCGTAAACTATATTTAGTTGTGTAATAAAGTAATATATATAATGTACCTTTTTTAATATGCCGAAAAAAGTCACTACACCCAAAGCCGCAGAACAGCCCACAGAAACTGCTCGCCCCATGTTAGAAGTTGACGAAGCCATAGAGCGTCGCCTGGTTGCCTTACACACCTTACAGCTTATAGATTCAGAAATCGACAAAATCAAAATTATTCGTGGGGAACTGCCTCAGGCCATAGAAGACCTTGAGGATGAGTTGGCAGGCCTGCAGACCCGTATCGAAAACTTCAAGTCCAGCATTGCCGAACAGAATGAGAACATTGGCAAACGCAACAACGAAATTGTGGACCACAAAGCCATGATTGCCAAATACGAGAAGCAGCAGGACAACGTCCGCAACAATCGCGAATACGAGGCCATTAACAAGGAAATTGAGTTTCAGAACCTTGAAATCCAGCTTTGCGAGCGTAGGAACAACGATGCCAACAACAAAATCAAGGAACTTGAGCAGCACATCGAAGCCGCTCAGTTGCTCATTGACGGTCGTCAAAAAGAGCTCAACTCCAAAAAGGAGGAGCTTGACGGCATTATAGAGGAGACCAAGAAGGACGAAATCCGCCTGCTTGAAAAATCCAAGGAGATGGAACAGTACATCGACGAGTACTACCTCACTGCATACCAGCGCATTCGCAAGCAGGCCCGCAACGGTCTTGCCGTGGTTACCATCGAACGTGATGCCTGTGGCGGTTGCTTCAGCAAAATTCCTCCACAGCGCCAAAGCGAAATCAAGATGCACAAGAAGGTTATCGTGTGCGAATATTGCGGCCGCATTTTGGTCGACGACGACATTGCCCAAAAAGCTAAAGCAAACCTCGAAAAATAATCCATCCCGAAATTACGTAACTTTGTTTTTTTTATGATCCACTATATCAATCCAGAAGAAAGACTGACGATTGCCCGGGTAAAGGAAATCGTTGACAACAAGATGACCATTGCCATGAGCGATGAGGCAAAGCGTCGCATCCAAAAATGCCGCGACTACTTGAACAAGAAAATGGAAACCCAACAGGAGCCCATCTACGGCGTCACCACTGGTTTCGGCTCGCTGTGCAACATCTCCATCAGCAAAGAGCAGCTCAGCCAGCTTCAGAAGAACCTTGTCATGAGCCATGCCTGCGGTGTGGGCGATGAGGTGCCCCAAGATGTGGTTCGGCTGATGCTCCTGCTCAAAGCCCAAAACTTTTGCTTCGGATACAGCGGCGCTCAGTTGCAGACAGTGCAGCGCCTAGTAGACTGCTACAACAACGATGTAATGCCTGTTGTCTACCAACAGGGTAGCCTTGGCGCCAGTGGCGACCTCTGCCCGTTGGCCAACCTAATGCTCCCCGCTATATTGGGCATGGGAGAGGTTTACTATAAAGGCCATCGTTGCGATGTAAAGAAGGTCTACGACGAACTTGGTTGGCAACCCATCGAGCTTCAGAGTAAGGAGGGTCTTGCCCTGCTCAACGGCACCCAGTTCATGAGTAGCTATGCCACTTGGTGTATAATCAAGGCACAGCGCCTTAGCCAACAGGCCGACATGATTCTTTCGCTCAGCCTCGATGCCTTTGACGGCCGTATTGAGCCATTTTACGAGAGTCTCCACATGGTGCGCCCCCACAAAGGCCAGCTCGAAACTGCCGCCGCCGTGCGCAAATATACCGAAGGTAGCGAAATCATCAAACGGCACAAGGATCATGTACAGGACCCCTATAGTTTCCGTTGTGCACCCCAGGTACACGGTGCAGCCAAGGACACTATCGCCTATGTGGCTTCAGTCATCGAAACCGAGATTAACTCCACCACCGACAACCCCATTGTCCTCCCCGATGAGGATATGATTATCAGCGGCGGGCACTTCCATGGGGAGCCTTTGGCTATGGTGCTGGACTTTCTTGCCATTGCCGTTGCCGAACTCGGCAGCATCAGCGAACGCCGCACCTATCAACTGATTGATGCCAAACGCGGTCTACCCAGCTTCCTAGTGGCTAAGCCCGGCTTGAACAGTGGCTTTATGATTCCGCAATATGCCGCTGCCGCTATCGTCAGCCAAAGCAAGCAGCTTTGCACCCCTTGCAGTGTCGACAGCATCCCTAGTAGCCAAAACCAGGAGGACCTCGTTAGCATGGGCGGCAATGCTGCCACCAAGTGCTACCGAGTGATGGAGAACACCGAGCGCGTGATGGCCATTGAGCTTTTCGATGCCGCCCAAGCCCTCGAGTTTCGTCGTCCGCTCAAGAGCAGTCCATTTATTGAGAATATGGTTGCCCAATACCGCAAGGTCGTCAACTTTGTCGACATCGACCAGATTATGTACAAGCATATCCACGCCAGCGTCAAGTTCCTGCAAGACATGGCTCTGTAACGGCTGGTTGCGATACAACCGCAAAAAAATATGCCGCGGTGCTGGACGCCGCGGCATATTTTTTTTGCCTCAATATTCTTTTGCGCCATCCGCAGCGCACATTGAAAATTAGCGCATTAAGTTTATTCTCTTGGCGAGGTAGGGCGATGTAGACGAAAAAAAGTGTTCGCTTGTGAAATCTCCCCCCACAGCTCAAGCTAACACCACTTGACACAGTTGAGTTGACATCCCTCACCGATTCCTAATGTCAATTAGTTCATAAATGGCCTAATTGCCTCAGCCCATCTATCATACCCTCTTGGCGTCAGATGGACTCCGTCTGTCGAAACCTGAGAATCGAGATTGCCGTTTTTGTCTGCATAGATACTATACAAATCTATCATAACGATCCCTTTATTTTTCGTATAATGAGCAATGAATTTATTTCTTTCGCGAATTTTTTCGTTTCGACTATTCTTACCTGACGCTCCGTTACATTCCGGTAGTATGTTGAAAATATAGAGTTTTGTCTGAGGCGAAGCCTTCCTAATCTCACTGACGAGCAAATCATACTTCGTATAAAACTCCTCGTCAGACATACGCAGAGAATTGACGCCACACATAAAAAACAGCTTCGTAGGCTTCAGCGCTTTTATCTGTGGAACTCTCATAAGCATTCCCTTCACGTTATTGCCTGGATATCCGGAGTTTATAATTTTCTCATTTGGAAAATATTTTCGAAAATCACTCTGACATATCTGCGAGTGTCCAAAGAACATCACATCGCACTTGTAGTCCAGTTTCTCCACCATGTTGTTCCATCCTGCAACACTATAGTAGTCGGGGCGACCAACAACAAAGTCAGTAGTTTGACTTTTCAGAATTCCCACATTCTCAAGCTTTCTCTGCAAGAGATGGGATTTTGTTTCGTACTTGTAGATTAGGCCAATGGTAGCAAGGTTGAAAATTCCCCCCCCCACAGAATAGTATACTGGTTATCAAATTTTTATTTTTCATCAGATTAGTTATTGTTGGTAGGCTCCAATAATTCATTATTTCCCCAACTAGTTATGCGACGAGCCTACTTTAGCCGATTGACTAGTTATTTAAACTCACCAAGTGGTAGGATGCAATCTCAGAGCAGCATTCTCTCCACTGTTTTGCTATGTTTGATATCCTATTTCTACATATTTCTTTGCCTCCATTTACTTTATTTTATTATTTTAGTGCAATTTGTATTACTCTTTCTTATGCCGTTGCGTACAAACTGCTCATACCGGAACATATTGTAGACCAAAATCTTTTGAAAGAGTTTTTTTACGTTTTACCAAGAAAATAAAGATAATCTAGTGCTCTGTTATTCAAAGAAAGAGTATTCTTTACACATGCTTTAGCATATCCGTCCTCAGCTAGCTTAGTTTTGTAGCGTTAGACATACAAGGTAGTTACACCCACACAGGGGAGCAACAACCTCCCGACAGTATTGCCCGAGGCTGTTGTGCTCTTGCGTAAGGATGGCTACATCTGCTTGATGGTGTACTGTCCCCAAACATAGGAGGCCTTAAAGGCATCGAAAGCTTGTTTTTTGACGGTGATGGGGATTTCCCTTCCGAAGGAGAGTTCCTCAGTACAGACAGGTTGTGGAGGAACAGTGCCCATAAAAGTCACCGACTTCAACTTGGCATAACCATCAAAAGCACCACACCCAAAGGTGGTGATGTTGGCGGGAATCAGATAATCGGTCACCGAAGAGCAGTTCTCGAAACACCCTTCGGGAATTTCCGTCAACCCACGGGAGATAACAAAATGGCGGACATTCACGCAGTCTTTGAACGCATAAGCCCCCACTTGCCACACGGCATTGGGCATTACCACATCAACCAATGAGGAGCAGTCCTCAAAAGCGCGGTCGCCAATTGTGGTGAGTGTCTTGGGCATCTCAATGAAACGGAGGTCGGTGCAATGAGCAAAAGCCGCATTGCCAATGTAGAACATGGTGGTGGGCAATTCCATGCCCTGCACCCTGATGCAGTTGGCAAAACAGCCGTCGCTGATACCGGTAACCACATAGTTTTCGTCGTTGTAGCGAACGGTGCGCGGTATCTTAACAAAGCCACCCAGCAGCTCAGGGTACTCTTCCTGATACCAAACGTTCACCTCACCAAAGTCCACAATTTTGTAGTACAACAACTGCCCAGAAGAACAGACTGCCGAGAAATCGGCCTTATTGTCATCCTTTTGGGCGAATATATTAGAGGTCATTCCCAACAGGACAAAGGAAAGGAGAATTACAAGCTTTTTCATAATCTACTGTTTATTGTTGATTTAATATTATGTCGGTTGATTTTTAGTGTGCCTCAAGCCAATCGTGGCCTACATTGATGCTTACTTCAATGGGAATTGACAACGGAAGCGCATTGACCATAGCCTCCCGCACGATTTCGCGCACTTGCTCCTGCTCGGGTTTGTAGCAGTCGAAAACCAATTCGTCGTGCACTTGCAGAATCATCTTCGACTTCAGTCCAAGTTTCTGAAACTGCCTGTATATGCTTATCATGGCTACTTTTATCATGTCGGCAGAGGTACCTTGAACAGGCATATTGACGGCGTTGCGCTCGGCAAAACTACGCGCCGAGGCGTTGCGAGAGTTAATCTCTGCCAAGTAACGCCGACGCCCAAGAAGGGTTTGCGCATAGCCATGCTTGTGAGCAAAGGCTATGTTGGTGTCGATATATTTCTTGATGTCGGGGTATTGCGTAAAGTATTCCTCAATCAGGGATGCAGCCTCTTTGCGGGAGATGCCCAGTTGTTCGCTCAAGCCAAAGGCACTGATGCCATAAACGATGCCAAAATTCACCGACTTGGCATTACGGCGCAAATCTTTTGAAACCTCCTCTATAGGTATTTTGTAAATCTTAGCAGCAGTGGCAGCATGGATGTCGTAATGGTTGGCAAAGGCATCAATCATGTGACGGTCGTTGGCCAAAGATGCAATGATACGGAGTTCTATCTGCGAGTAGTCCGCCGCCATCAGCACATAGTCGTTGTTCCGCGCCACGAAGGCACGACGAATTTCCCGACCACGTTCACCACGGATGGGTATGTTTTGCAGATTGGGATTGCTACTCGACAACCTTCCGGTAGCAGTAACAGTTTGGTTATAAACAGTATGTAGTCTATGCGTAACGGGGCTGATCAGTTTGGGGAAACTGTCCAAATAGGTCCCGATGAGTTTGCTGAGCGATCGGTACTCCAATATTTTCCCTATAACTGGGTGCTTGTCCTTCAACTTTAGCAAAACGTCCTCAGCCGTAGAAAATTGTTTTGTAGCAGTGCGTGGCGGCTTGTCGGTAACCTTTAGCTTTTCGTAGAGCACCTCTCCCAACTGTTTGGGTGAGGAAATGTTGAAGACGGAACCAGAGAGATCGTAAATTTCCTTCTCTAGCTCATCACGCTCGGCAGACAACCGACCGGAATATTCCTTCAGGGCATCAACATCAATGCGGACGCCTTCTTCTTCCATCCCAATCAATACGTCCACCAAAGGTAGCTCCACCTCAACATAAAGACGGTTAAGCCCAGCGTCCGCCATCTGTGCCGCCAAAAGCGGATAGATTTGCCACATGGCGGCCGCAGACTCTACGGCATCGGCAGGTTCGCTGCCCAAGGTGGCCATAGCAATACTGTCGAGCGAATGACGAGCTTCTGCATCAATCAGATAATGGGCTAGTTGAATATCGAATATTTCTCCGGCAATTTCTATATCCAGTTCGCGCAATATATATTTCAATGCCTTCAAATCGTGGCAGAGTTTCAACGTATGGTCGTTTTCCAACAGAGTTTTCAAACGCTGCACATCGATATCACCCACCAACGAGCAGTAGACCTCATCTGCGCCAAACGCCAAAACCAATGTAGCACCTGAGACGTATACAGCCACATCACCACTGTCCGGAAAAGCGTCAAGTCGGTTTATTTCTTTAGCACGTTTAATGTCCACAACAGGAGCATCGAACAGCGATGGTTGCCGAGTCAAATCCGGCTGGGACGATACCTCATTTTTGGCAGAAGGCTTGACTACCGTTGGCTTTGCTGCAGCAAAACGCTGCGCTTCGGCAGGGTCGGACACAGACAAATCGGTATATAAGCGCTTGGACAGGTTGCGAAACTCCAACTCAGCAAAAAGTTTTTGGACCGCCACATAATCTGGCCGTTTGAGGCGCAAAGCTTCCTCATCAAGAGGCACAGGCACGTCTAACGCAATCGTGGCCAATTGTTTGCTAAAGATAGCCTGATTACCATAAGTCTGCACCAGATTGCGTATTTTGTCGTTCTTGATATCATTGCTGTGTTGTACCATAGCCTCGATAGAGCCAAACTGCTCTATCAATTTTTTGGCGGTCTTCTCTCCTACCCCAGGTATGCCGGGGATATTGTCGGAAACATCGCCCCAAAGGCCCAACAAATCCTTGACTTGCTCGCAACGACTGACGCCAAATTTGCTTTTAACCTCATCTATGCCCATAATCTGGTCGGGCTTGCCCATACGACCAAAACGATATATGAACACATGTTCCGTCACTAGCTGACCGAAATCCTTGTCGGGCGTTGCCATCAACACTTGCTCGAATCCCTGACGCTCCGCCCAAACCGAGGCAGTACCTATCACATCATCAGCTTCATAGCCTTCGCACGTAAGGATGGGAACATTAAACGCTCCAACGACCTGCTTGACATAGGGCAACCCCATCTGTATAGCTTCGGGCATGGCATCGCGGTTTGCCTTGTAGCCGGCATACATTTCGTGTCTGAAGGTGGGCTTCTGCAAATCGAAAGCCACCGCCATATGAGTCGGCCTCAGCTTCTTAATAAGGTCATACATAGTAGTGGTGAACCCAAGGATGGTGGATGTGTTCAAGCCCTTGGAGTTCATCCTTCCGGAACCGTTGAGCGCATAATAGGCACGGTAAACCATTGCCATGCCGTCAAGCAGGAGCAATTTTTTCATTTATATCAACGGATCAGATGTGAGTTCATCGTATTCCCTACGGTTTCGCAGGATATCGCAAGCCAAATAGACCGCCCTTCGAAACGATTGTTCGCTGGCTTTGTCGCGACCGGCAATATCAAAAGCAGTGCCGTGTGCAGGGGAAGTGCGCACGTAAGGCAAGCCTGCGGTAAAGTTAACCCCTTCGGTAAACGACATCAGTTTGAAAGGGATAAGTCCCTGATCGTGATAGAGTGCCAACACCCCATCGAACTTATTGAAGCTACCGTTGCCAAAGAAACCATCCGAAGGAAACGGACCATAGGCTAACACCCCTTTGGCCTGCACTTGCTCAATCACGGGCTTGACCACCGTCATGTCCTGATTACCGATTACGCCATTGTCGCCAGCATGAGGATCCAGTGCCAACACGGCAATTTTGGGCATAGGCACACCAAAATCGCGCTTTAGCGATTCGTTCATCAGCATAATCTTGTCGTAAAGAAGATTGTGCGTAATGGCACCCGGTACATCTTTCAAAGCCAAATGATTGGTAACGATACCTATGCGTATGCGGTCGCACACCATAATCATCAGGCTACTGCAACCGAACTGATGCGAGAGGTATTCTGTATGTCCAGGGAAGTCGAACTCCGGTGACTGGATGTTCTTCTTGCTGATAGGAGCGGTAACTAGGACATCAATGTCGCCTTTCTTCAGATCCTCACATGCACGGTTAAGCGACAAGCGCGATTGTGCACCTGCAACATCTGTCAATTTGCCCACGTCAATCTTGATTTCATCACCAGTTAAATTGACCACATTAAACCGTTTGTCACCAGCCTCCTGTGCTTCGTGAATGGCGTTAAAAGCAATATCTTGGTGAAGCTGTAACAATTTTTTGTGATAAGAGGCCACTTTGGTGGACCCATAGAGGATGGGGGTGCAAATATCAAACATTCTGCTGTCGCTAAAGGTTTTCAGAATAACCTCATAGCTAATGCCGTTAATATCGCCTTGGGTGATGCCCAAGCGAATGCGGCTATTGTTCTTTTTATCTTCCATTGCTGCGTAAATATGTTATGTCTGCCGGATAACCCCGGCCTTAAATATCCGTTTATTTATCTTGCATCACCTCGTAAGTCTGGAGGAAAGCGTAAAGCAACCTGATGCAATAACCCGAAGCACCGCTGGCATAGTACTGCTGCTTCTTGGAGAAAAAGGCTACACCAGCAATATCTAGATGAATGTACGGAACCGACTTGGCAAAATGGGCTAAAAACTTTCCGGCAGTGATGGCGCCTGCTTGCGCAATGCCACAGTTCTTGATGTCGGCTACATCCGATTTTATAAGTTCGTCGTACTCGCTCCAAAATGGTAACTCGGCAATACGTTCATACACTTGGTTGCCAACGATTTTAAGTAAGTTGAACGGATTATCGGCCTTCTGCTGCATAGCCACGATGCCATAAGTACCAATGGCTCTAACAGCTGCACCCGTCAAAGTAGCCGCATCTATCACTAGCTCAGGCGAATAGTTAGCCACGGCATAGGCGATGGCATCAGCTAAAATCAAACGGCCTTCGGCATCGGTGTTGACCACCTCTACGTTGGTACCATCGTACATGGTGAGCACATCATCGGCAGCGTAGGCGTTGAACCCTGGGCGGTTGTCGGTCATAGGCAAAAGGGCTACTAGATGCACCGGCAGACGGTTGTCGGCAGCAGCAAAAAGCACCGAAGCCATTGTGGCAGCACCTGCCATGTCGGATTTCATTTCCCTCATGAAATCGTCCGGTTTAATATTCAGTCCACCAGTGTCATACATTACCCCCTTGCCCACCAAGGCAATTGGTTTTTTGTTGATGGCATCGGCAGGGTGATACTCCAGCACCACAAAACGCGGCTCGTCCACACTACCCCTATTCACACCCAACAGACCGCCCATACGCAAGGCTTCGATTTTTTTCTTGTCAAAGACGGTGCATTTCACGTCCAAATCAGCGGCAACGTCTTCCAACTCGGTAGCAAACGCTTCCGCATTTAAATCCGCAACTGGCAGATTGACCCATTCTCGGCACCAGTATATCCGATTCCATAAGCGGTTATTACGATCCAACTCATCTTGTTTAAGGTAGATAGGGTCAACGGCCACATATTCCACATGGGCAGGCATCTTACTCTTGTATCTGTCGAAGCTATAGTCTGCCAACATCATGCCTTCCAAAAAAGCAACAATTTCCTCTGGTATGGTACCCTCTCCCGTGATACCCACGGTATTTTGGTCCGCCTCCTTCAGCATCGAAACCACCTTGTCAGCGCTACGGCGCAGTTTCTCCTGATTTTCGTTAGCAGGACTGTAAGCATCAAAATTGACCACATAAAGGTGGTAAGGCATCCTGTCGAAACTGACAATGGAATAATTGTCGGCACTACGCCGCGCTTTCAAGCAGTCCACCTCTTTCTTGCTTAGCGGTAAATTGCGGTCGGCAACTTCATTGCCATAGAGGAATACCACGTTGCCCTCATATTCTTTGGGACTTACCGGTTCAAGTGTAATTCGCATTTTGGTTGTTGTTTGTTGACAAGGACTCAAAAAAAACAGTCCTTATAGTTTATATATGTTTAATAAGAATAATTACCTTACCTTCGTTCTTCAGCATCTCCAATGTTTGGTAAAACCTCTCGCGCGAGGGCACATCCATCCATGCCGTAGGTTCATCAAAAATCAACACAGGCGCATTGCTATACAACTGCCTAGCCAAGGCTATACGCTGCCATTGACCCATACTGAGTTCCTCCCCTCCATCGAACATTCTGCCCAAAGGAGTATCGTATCCTCTTGGCAACTTGGCAATAATCTTGTCCGCTCCAGCCAGTTCCGCCACATAACGCACCCGTTTGGGATCGTGGTTGTCGATATCGCCAAAGGCTATGTTCTCCTCTGCGGTACAATAGAAACGCACATAGTCCTGGAAAATAGCCCCAATACCACGGCGCAGACCTTTTAGGTCATATTCTTTCACATTTACACCATTAATCAGCACCGTACCTTGGTCTGTGTCGTATAGACGCAACAACAGTTTTAGTACGGTAGTCTTGCCAAAACCGTTTTCGCCCTCTATCTGCGTCACCTCTCCCGCCTTGGCCGTGAGGCTGAAATGGCTTAGCACATCGCGTTCCATTTTAGGGTAGCGGAAAGTAATGTCACGAAACTCCACACTCTCCACCTTCTCCGGAAAGGGCTTGGCATCCTTTGGTGAAACAATGGAGGGCTCCAAGTCCAAAAACTCGAACAGGTTGCCCACAAAAAGCTTGTTATCGTACAATCCGGACACTGCTGACACCAAGCTTGTCAATGCCGACTGTCCCCGGCGGAACGCTTCAAACAGCATCACAAAAGCTCCCACGGTGATGGCACCGCTAGTGGCACCCTTAATGAGAAATAAAGTAACAAAAAACAACGCCGCTGTTTCAACCACGGCACAAATCGAGTCATAGACTGCCAACCGTTTTGAAATTCGCACCAATACCCGCACCAACTCCTTGCGAATCTTCACAAAACGACTCCTGAAATATGGTGCCAGCCCGAAAGTGCGCATCTCCTTGGCATAATCACGGCCACCCAAGAGGGTCGTATAATACATGGTCCTGCGATAATTCTGTGTGTTTTCCCTACGAAAAGTATAAATCTGACGCGACTTTATAATTCGCACTACAAAGGAAGGCAACACCGCCACCACCATCACCACAATAATCCACGGCGATGCTGTCACTAGCATTAAAACAATACCCGAAATCGTAATCAACGACCCAAAGAGGTTCATAAAGCCATTTAGTACTTGCAAGGGTCTGTAGGTGGCCTCTTGTTGCGCCCTGTGGTATGTGTCGTGATATTCGGGGTTGTCGAAATAGGACATATCCAACCGAGCCGACTGTTTCTGCATGCGGTCGCTCAAATAGTCGACAAGACGCTGCGACATAATGTCGCTATTGACGCTACTAAGCAAGTTCACCACCCGATTTAACAAAAATAGCAGACAAAAGACACCCAATAACATATACGGGCTCAACTGGTAGCCTAGTACGGTCTGCTCCTTGCCATCGGTAACAGAGTCGACCATAAACTTGAGTATATAAAGGCTCAAGAGAGGCAATACACTCTGTGCAACAACGTAGAAGATACGCAACCAAAACGATTTTCGGTCGCATTGACGTATCATGTTGAGAGCCTTGAAAAGTTGTTTCATACAAACACAATTTTTTTTACCACATTCCGTCCTATTGCCTCGTTTATTTTCTCAATTA
The DNA here is from genome assembly GCA_964483145.1 of uncultured Bacteroidaceae bacterium. Classification (GTDB taxonomy): domain Bacteria; phylum Bacteroidota; class Bacteroidia; order Bacteroidales; family P3; genus Colimorpha. The sequence continues at coordinate 15,426 of CAZAAK010000019.1, read as the reverse complement.
GTGAGGTCCGTCTGCAGAAGAGTTCCTGTTTCAGAGCTGCTGAGGGTATCGAAAGGGTCAGCGTTCCGTTTTTGAACTTCACCGAAGTGGTCAGCCTGTTGATAAAATCGCCTGCCACTTTGCTGTATGCGTACTTCACCTCCATCTCGTTGGCTGTGTCGTCCATATCCAGCCGATGGTATGCTTTCTTCAACAAGTCCTGCAGCGTATGTTCATTACTATACATCAGCGTCCTCCTCATTTTTCACCAAAGCAAGTGCCCCTGTGGTGACTTCAAAAATTCTATGTTCCACCTGCGGAATCTCCGCAAAGATATTCTCCACCCGACCGGGCTGGGTATCGGTCAAGAAAACCTGCCCAAAACGGTCCGTACCAACAAGGCGGACCAATTGTTTTACCCGTAGCATGTCCAATTTGTCAAATATGTCGTCCAACAGGAGAATCGGTTTCTGACCACATCGCCGATATATATATTCGAATTGGGCTAACTTCAAGGCCAACACAAAAGTCTTCTGCTGCCCTTGCGATCCAAACCGCTTGATACTGAAGCCGCCTATGGACAAATCTAGGTCGTCCTTATGGGGCCCTACTGTTGTGTACTGGGCGTACTTGTCGCTTTGCCGAGCCTCTACCAATTGTTGGGCAAGGGGCTGCTCCAACCTAGCTTCGTATCTCAGCACAGCCTCCTCACGGCTGTTGGTTATCCATGAGAAATACTCCGAGAATAAAGGCGTGAATTCTTTCAGAAATCCCTTCCTCCCCTCATACAACACTTCCCCGTGTTGCGCCACCTGTTCATCCCAAATGGCGATAGACGGTTCATCCCATTGTTTGTCTTCGTAGAATTGCTTCAGCAACTTGTTGCGCTGGTCCAAAGCCTTCTGATACTGCAACAAATGGTCCAAGTAGCTCCTGTCGGTCTGCGAGATGACCCCATCAACAAACTTCCGCCGCACTTCGCTCCCACCCATAATAATATTTTGGTCTTGAGGTGAGATAATCACTAGAGGTATTTTCCCGATATGTTCGCCAAGAGTCTTGTATGGCTTTTTGTTCCATCGCATTTGTTTGGCTTGGCCTTGCTTTTCGATGCACGAAACCACCACGCTGTCCTGCCCGAATCTATAGGTGCCGTGTATCGCAAAAAAATCTTCTCCATGACGGATATTCTGGCTATCTACCTGATTTAGAAAACTTTTGCTGAACGAAAGGTAATAGATAGCATCTAACAAGTTGGTCTTCCCCACCCCGTTATTGCCCACTAAACAATTGATGTTGGAACAAAAATCCACATCCACTTCCGTGTAAGTCTTAAAATTGCTCAGTTTAAAATTCGTTAGGTGCATCAGGTCTCGTTTTTTTTGAAGTTCTCTATTGCCTTTGCCACAGATTCCATCAGCCAACGCGGCGTACTTGTAGCTCCAGTGATGCCCACTCGCTTGGCCGTAACAAACCAGTTGTAGTCCAACTCATCCACATCTGAAATCAAGTAGGTGTTAGGTTGTACGTTCCGGCAGTACTCATACAAGTAATGTCCATTGGAGCTCCCCTTGCCGCTTACAAAAAGCACTATATCCACACTACTAGCAAAGGCCTCGAGTTCCAAGGCTCTATTAACCACTCGGTTGCAGATAGTATTATAAGCCACAAACTGTCCCTCACCAATGCTCCCATGCTCATTAATAATTCTAGCTTCAATATTTTTAATAAGCAGCGAAAATTCGTCCTTGCTTTTCGTGGTCTGCGAATAAAGTCGGATTGGCCTTGCAAAATCTATACCTTCAAGGTCATCGGGTGTGCTTGCCACAATGGCACTGTTGTCGGTCTGCCCACAAAGCCCTATCACCTCGGCATGGCCAGGTTTGCCAAAAATAACCACTTGTCCTGCAGGACTCAGATCCCGCATTTCGTCATAGCCTTTGCGAATCCGTTGCTGCAGTGCCAAAACAATGGGACAAGTGGCATCAATAAGCTCTATTCCCAATTCCTTGGCTTGTCGATAGGTCGAGGGCGGTTCGCCGTGCGCACGAATGAGCACCTTTTCACCGCCAAGTGCCTTCAACTGCCCATGGTCTATCACCTGCAAGCCCTTCCGATTCAGACGTTGCACCTCGACATTGTTATGCACGATATCGCCAAGACAATACAAAGTTCGATTATGCGAAAGTTGCTCCTCGGCAGTGCCGATGGCCTTCACCACTCCAAAACAGAATCCGGCTTTCTCGTCTATTTTTATCTGCATAATTCTTCTTGGTATTGACGTATTGATTTCCATCAACTTAAGCACTGATTCTCCAGTCGGGCAGTTTCTAGCACTTGGTCGTACTCTTCGGGCGTCAAGTCGTTGAAGAAGAAGTAAACCGGGTTCACTTTCGTCCCGTTCTGAATCACTTCGTAGTGCAGGTGGTATCCCGTAGAAAGACCCGAACGCCCTACCTTACCAACCATATCGCCACGCTTTACCTTCTGCCCCGGCGTCACGGTCATCTCCGACAGATGCCCATACAGGGTCTTAAAACCGTAGCCATGATTCACCACCACGGCTATGCCGTAGCCGCCTAACTCTGCACCCCTTCCTGCCACTTGTACTGTCCCATCGCCTGTGGCATACACCGGGGTACCCAATTGGGCAGTTAGGTCTATTCCCGTGTGCATGCGACGGTAATGCAGGATTGGGTGGTAACGCATGCCATAACCCGATACAATCTTGCACTGGCTCTTTTTGATAGGCATTATGGCTGGCATGGAAGCCATCCGTTGCTCCTTGGTACTGGCCATCTTGTAGATTTCATCCAGTGATACCGACTGCGCGTATAGCCGTTGTTCCAACGAATCCACCTTCAACTTCGTTCCAATAATCAGCCTACTGCTTGCCCTGCCTTCCAACTGACTATAGTCTTGTTCAACCGGTCGACGCCTGCTATCACTCACTGGCGAAGCCCCAAAAATGGTTCTGTACACGGTGCTGTCGCGCTCTTCTATGTCTGCTAACACTTTGTTGCATCTGTCGATGCTACGGTTCAACGATGCCAATGCACGCCTATATTGACTAATGTCGGCCTTCAGTATCTTTTCTTTGGGTGAGTCCACCAAATGGAGAGCCACCACGGTGAATAGCACCCCAAGCACAATGCCCAACAACACGGTGGAAGAAATACGCCTAACCACGTCCCGTAAAGTGGCTTCCACTTTCTCATATGAGAGGGTGTGCGGATTGAACCGATAGACATATTTCTTCTTCATCCTGTCAAAGCAAAAAGTCCGTTTATAATCTTTTGTAGTTGTTCAATGCCACCACAAAACGTTTCAATGCCTTCATGTCGCGGGCATAGAAACGGGTTCGGATTTCGGGCATATATAACTCACCCACCACTCGCTCGCGTAGTTTATTCTCCTTCTCCATCTCGTTAGATGCCTCTGCATCGCTACTCACCAAAAGGCCACTGCCAAAGTCATCGTAGTTGCGGTGACGATGATGGGAGGTTGTGGTATTGGCGTTGTCTTGAGTATCGGCATAACCAGTAAGCACCAAACTCGAAATCATGTCGTAAGGCACTTCGCGGAACAGGAAAGTAATTTCTTGCAAACTGTAAAGGTCAAAATCCACAGAATCCCTCGAGACGACTACAAAATCAGGGTAAAAGAAGAAACTCTGCCCTATACTGTCCCGCATCAGCGGTGTCATCAAGGGGGCTTGAATAAAGTCGAAAATGCCCATGTCGAAATAGACCTGTTCTAGGGCATTTTCCAACTTGCCATTGGCCTCTCTAGAATGCCATATGCGGTGGCTTCCCGCCAACTCGGTAAAGGGGATTACCACATCGGCAAACTGGTTGTACCGCTCCTCGGAACACAACTTGCCAACGGAAAGTTGGATATCACGCACGTCATGGCCCAAGCGGGCAATCCTGGACTTATAACTGCTAATAACGTGGCTTTGGTACGAAGTCTGTTTGTGACGACGATGACCTAAATCCTTGATTCCCTGTATTATCTTTTCGCCCATCTCGGCCTCCATTGCCAACAGCAACACAGTCACGTAGGCCTCCAGTATACGCGCCTTCTCTTCGTTCTTGGTTTCCTTTAATGCTGCATTGGCGCGGTCTATTTCCTTTCCAAAGTCGAACTCTTTTCCACGCACCATATCCGAGTATTTAGGCATTAGCTTCGACCGTTGCGCCTTGCAATAATTCTTATAAGCATGGCTTGTACTGTTGCGAATAAAAAAGCCTGTGCCGGGAGACCCAGATTCGACATACTGTCCCGATTTGTACGACGACTCATAATGTCCGCGAATACCAAAAAGAGTTGGCATGTAATGGTTCGAAACCCACACGCTTAACCCTTTGGCAACAGTCATTCGCTTCTTTGGAAATATCTTCATATTGGCTGGTTTTAATTTCAATATAACTGGTTATTGCTGTAATTGTTCTAAATTGCTAAAGTGTGTTTGGCTAGCTAGGGGGTAGGTCCAACCTTTTTACCCCCCCCCAGCATTTATCCGTTAACCGTGGATAGCGCACCCGTAGGCAGACTCAATAGCCTCCATAACAGCTTCGCTCATCGTGGGGTGCGGGTGAACAGCTCCCAATACCTGTTTGGCCGTCAAGCCGTTCTCCCGAGCAGTAACGATTCCGGCTATCATTTCAGTAACATTGTCTCCGCACATGTGGCAACCCAAAATTTCATCAGTATTCTTGTCGATAACCATCTTCACAAAGCCGTCGGTATTGCCAGCCGCGGTAGCTTTGCCACTGGCTTTAAAAAAGAATTTACCCACCCGTATTTCCTTTCCTGCCTCTATGGCTTTCTTCTCCGTCAAGCCCACACTGGCAATCTCTGGGGTAACATAGGTACAACCGGGTATATTATTGTAGTTCACTAATTTTGGATCTTTGCCTGCTATATGCTCCACGCAGCAGATCGCTTCGGCACTTGCCACATGAGCCAAAGCAGGCCCATGCACCACATCGCCAATAGCATAGTAGCCTGGCACATTGGTTTGGTAGTAGTCGTCCACAACTATCTTCGTGCGCTCCACGGCTATGCCGGTCTCCTCCAAACCTAGGTTCTCCAGGTTGGTGACAACGCCAACGGCGCTCAGCACTACATCACAGTCCATCTGCACTTCTGCATTCTTCTTCATATCCTTGATGGTCACATGGCACACATCGCCATCCACCACCACCTTGTCTACGCTTGCGCTAGCCATCACCTTCATTCCCATCTTGCGGAAACTGCGGCTGATCTGCGCTGCTGTATCTTCGTCCTCGTTGGGCAGAATCTGTGGCAAAAACTCAACCAATGTCACTTGAACGCCAATGCTTTGGTAGAAAAAAGCGAACTCGCTACCGATAGCACCGCTGCCGCACACCACCATGCTCTTGGGTTTGAAGGGCAGAGTCAACGCCTCCCGATAGCCAATGATATGTTTGCCGTCTTGCGGCATGCTAGGCATAACCTTGCTCCGAGCACCGGTAGCAATAATAATGTGCTTGGCTTCGTAATCGGTCGCCTTACCCTCGGCATCGGTCACTTCTACAATGTGGTTGGGCTTCACCTTACCAGTACCTGTCAGAACGTCCACACCATTTTTCTTCAGCAAAAACTGCACTCCTTTACTCATCGTCTCTGCCACACCGCGGCTACGCCGGACCATAGATTCTATGTCAGCCTCCACAGGCTGGGCGGCTACGCCATAGTTGGCTGCATGCGAAATATAATTGAACACCTGCGCACTCTTAAGCAAAGCCTTGGTTGGGATGCAACCCCAATTCAAGCATATGCCTCCGAGGTTTTCCCGCTCCACAACAGCCGATTTCATCCCCAACTGCGCTGCCTTGACAGCTGCCACATAGCCACCAGGGCCACTTCCAATAACAATCAAATCGTAGTTCATATCTTTCTACATTAGTGTATTACTTATTTTTATGATAACTTTTTGTCAGAGAACCAGTTTGCAAAGATACGGCTTTTTTTCAAAATATCGTGTATTTGAACTACTTTTTGCAACATTTTTATGCGCTCTAACTCCATTTTGAGGCCTGCCCGAAAAAATATTTCGTCCGAACCACATTTTTTGCGTACTTTTGCAAAATGCATTGGCACGCGTTTACTATGCCCAAACCAATCGCCATACTCTTCTTGCTAATCCCCTCGCTGATTGTTGAGGGCCAAAGTATTAGGCTAACAAAGTATCAGGCCTCCACTGCATTGTATCTCAATGCCGAACGCCTGTATAACTTCAATCTATACGAGCGCCATCGCCTCGAATTGGGCTTCACTTGGGTCGTACCCAACGCCTCATACCCCAATGCAAAGTATTTTTTAGGCCAGTGGACGTTCAAAGGCTATGGTTCCTACAGTACTAGCGACAAAGGCTTCAAATTCGGTGCCAGTGCACAACTCAAGCTCCCCACTGCGGCCAATATCCGCTTGCGGCTACGTGCCTTTAAGGACCTCGAGCGGGCCGCTTCGCGCCGCCTCACGGCCTACCACATGTTTTCCCCATCTCTCAACTCGGGTTATGTATCGTCCCGCTATGTAGGTGTCAACGGGGTCGAGCTCATGCTCTTAACATCTCCGACAAGGGCGTTCAGTTGCAATGCTTCCCTCCGGCAATTGTGGGAGGACTACCGATTCGATTCCATACAACTCCTCTACCCTACTCTGCACCCATCACAGCAAGCTAGTGTCAGAATATTCTCCGAGGTATCCTCACAACTGTCCTGGTCCAAGGGCATTTTAGCCAATATCCGTGCGGGCCGCGTGGCAGAGGACACGTCAAGGCATTTCTACATCCGTGGTCTCCTTCAGTATTCCACCCCAAACGACAGCTCCGGGCTTACTTTCTTCGCCCAAATCGGTTTTGCCTCCAACAGTGCTCCTTATAGCCGCATGTTCGACCTTTCTGGCACTTCCAACGCCCTATACTTCTTCCGCAACACCTTCCTCACTGTTGCTCCCAACAGCCTTACAGCCAACATCTTCTCACATCTCTGCATCAACTACACTGCCCCTCTCCCCCTCTGGCAACTTTCCTGGTCGTCGCCACACCCGTTTCTCCAACTCAACGCCATGTGGGGGTACCTTTTGGGCCAAGATGCCACAGGATTCCGCCTTTGGGACAATCTTCCACTCCAAGCCCCCAACCTTGGCCTTGCCGAGGCTGCAACAGGATTCAACGGGCTTGTCCACTGGGGATTGGTCGACCTAGGCTTTGGTGTAGCATACCGCTTTTGCCCCACCTCTGCCTCCTACTTCAGCAACGACCCCTCCCTCAATTTTTCCTTCGCCATCGTGGCAGATTTTATCCTCGACAAATACAACAGATAACACAGTGCATTATGAAGAAAATCATTATATTGCCAATTCTTTTCTCCCTGTTGCCAATTCTCTGCGCGCAACGCTATGAGATGACATTCCAGCTACCAGGAGCCACCGACAGCCTCCTCTACCTTGGACAACACTACCTCGACCGGTTCGTCACACTCGACAGCACCACCTTGGGCAATGACCATACCTACCGTTTTGCCAGAAAAGGTAAATTCAAAACCGGCATGTATGTCATATACAACCGGGATGCCAAAAAGGCCCTTCTCGAATTCACCATTGATGGCAGCCAACGGTTTACCATTCGGGCTAATGAATCATTTGATGTTGTCGACCCCAAGGCCAACATTTCCGGATCCCCCGCCAATCAGGCAATGTATGCCTACATTAACCGTTTCAACCAAGCCCGGAAGGAGGCCAGGAATCTTGAGCAACTCAAAAAGTCTACCGATGCCCAGGTAAAAAACAAAGCCGAAAAGGATTGGGATTTACTGAACGAGGAAATGGCCGAATTCGAGAACACCTCCCTTAAGAATAATCGGCAGTACAGGTTCTTTCAACTGCTAGATATGTTCAAGGGACCCGAAGTGCCCGAGACAGTAAAGGATAAGGCTGTCTATTACCGCACCCATTATTGGGACGGAGTGGACCTCTCCGACCATTCTCTCATATACACCCCCGATCTTTTCAACAAACTGAACTACTACTTTTTTGGGGTACTCTACCATGCCGATGCCGACACCATCTGCCGCTATGCCGACCTGGTTTTGCATAAGGTCGAAAACGATACCTTAATGCTACGTTACTTCATGGATCATATCATGCCCCGCTACTACCGCTCCACAAAGAATGTTGGTTGGGATGCCGTCTGGTGCTATCTAGTCCGCCGATATTACCTCTCCGGCAAATGCTCATGGGCACCTCCAAGCGAAATTTCAAACAAACGCCAAACCTGCGAGTTTTTGGAGAAATCGCTTATCGGTGCCCGTGGGGCCGAGCTCTACATGGCCGACACCAACCAGTCTCCCAATCCCAAAGACTGGATTTCCTCCCACCGTTTCCCCTCACGCTTTGTCATTTTATGGTTTTGGGATCCCGACTGCCACCACTGCCAAACTCAAACGCCAGAGCTCAAACATCTCTACGACTCCCTCTCCAATGCCGGCAACAAACTCTTTGAGGTCTACGCTGTAGGCTATGATGCCGACATCGACAAATGGAAAAAGTATGTGCGCGACTATCAACTCAATTGGGTCAATGTCGGCGGCACCAATGTCAACATCGATTACCAAGAAGCCTACAACGTCCATGGCACCCCAACTATGATTATCCTCAACGAGGAACGCCGCATCATCATGAACAAGGTGCTCCCCACCAAATCCATCTTGCCATTCCTCAACCGATATGCCGAGCTCCACCCTCTCCAAAGGTAATGCAACACACATCAAGTAGGTAGTCACCATTCGTGCCGTACACAAAGGGCGTCCCGATACCCCAAATCTCAAGAACAAACAAACTAATTTCAAACAATAAAAAACACTCACCATGAGAAAACACATTGTTGCAGGAAACTGGAAAATGAACAAGACCTTTGAGGAGGCCGACGAACTCATTTCCAACATTATGGACAAATTAGAGTCCACCTCTCTCGATCGTAACACACAACTGGTCATATGTCCACCGTTCCCATTTTTGGAAATGACTTCGGATTATAGCGACGACTCTTACTTTGCCGTAGGAGCCCAAAATGTCAGCGACCAAGGGAGCGGAGCCTACACTGGCGAGGTCTCCGCTGCCATGCTCGAGTCTATGAAACTTGACTACTGCATTGTTGGTCACAGCGAGCGTCGCAACTACTACCACGAAACCGATGAAATTGTCGCACGCAAGGTCAACCAACTGCTCCAGCACAATATCCGCCCCATCGTCTGCTGTGGCGAGATTCTAGCCGAACGCGAAGCCAATTGCCAGTTCAAAGTCGTTGAAAAACAAATCACCAACGGGCTCTTCCACCTCACCGCCGAGCAATTTGCTAGCGTTGTCATCGCCTACGAACCCGTTTGGGCCATCGGCACCGGCAAAACTGCCACACCCGAGCAAGCTCAGCAGATGCATGCCTTCATCCGCAGTCTGATTGTCAAAAAATATGGCAACCAAACAGCCGACCAGACAAGCATTCTCTATGGCGGTAGCTGCAAACCCAGCAATGCCAAGGAGCTCTTTGCCAACCCCGATGTCGATGGTGGGCTTATCGGAGGTGCATCTCTCAATGCCGAAGACTTCATTGCCATCGCTTTAGCCTTCTGAACCTACCCGGCAGTGGAGCCTGCAAAACCAGTCGACTCCACTGCCGTTCTTTAACCCATACAAGCTTTTAATTTGCAATTAGTTTCAGTTGACTTTCGAATCATTTATCGCCAAACGTTTTCTTCCCAAGGACCGAAACACCTATAGCGGTCCTTTGGTAAGCATAGCCACCTGTAGCATTGCCCTTGGTGTGTTGGTAATGGTCATTGCCGTCAGCATTCTCCGCGGTTTCCAAGGCGAAATCCGACAAAAGGTAGTCGGCTTCGGGTCTCACATCACTGTCACCGCCTATGCCGTTGGCAACGCCTATCAGGAAACTCCCATTTCCACCGTCCGCCCCGAAGTTTCGCGCGTACTCAGCACCCCGGGGGTTCGTCACCTAAGCTTTTTTGCAAACAAAGGGGGCATGATCAAAACCGATGACCAGATTCACGGCATTATTTTCAAAGGCGTTGACCACGGCTACGACTCCACTTTCTTCGCCTCCAACCTTATCGAAGGCAAACTCTTTGCCTTTCCCACTGAAAAGCCATCCAACGAAATTATTATTTCACAGATAGTTGCCAACAAACTTCACTTAACCCTTGGCGATAAGGTCCGCACCTATTTTTGGCAGGACAACAACTATCGGGCACGCGTATTCACCATCTGCGGCATCTATTGTACCGACCTTTCCGAGTTCGACGATCACTACGTCATCGGCGACCTCCGTCAAGTGCAGCGACTCAACGATTGGGACAGCACCCAAGTAGCCGGATACGAAGTTCTTGTAGATGATTTCCAACACCTCGACCAAGTGGCTTCAGCCATTCTAGCACAGCTCGGCTACGACCTCACCCTGTCCACCATCGTCCAACAAAATCCGGCCCTCTTTTCGTGGCTCGACCTGTTGGACAGCAACATCATCCTCATTATCATCATCATGATGCTTGTCTGCACGGTCTCCATTATTTCTGCCCTGCTCATTATGATTTTCGAAAAAACATCCACTGTCGGCCTGCTCAAGGCCTTGGGTGCCACCGATGCTAGTGTGCGCAAAATATTCCTTCTTAAGTCGGCTTCCATTATTGGCAAGGGTATTCTCTTGGGCGATGCATTGGCACTCGCTTTAGGGTGGCTTCAACACCACTTCCACCTAGTACGGCTCGATAGCGCTAATTATTCCATGGACACTGTCCCCGTCGACCTCAACCCGTGGATTTTTATCATCATCAGCATTGTCACACTCGTCCTGTGCATCCTTGCCTTGATGATCCCCACAGCATACATCACACGCATCGAACCTTCCAAAACCATCAAGTTCAACTAGGTCTACGACCTGTCGGAGACGTAAACTTCGTAGAATTTATAGGCAAAAGGAAAATCTTCTCCTTTTATTTGGTTGTGCAGTGCCCGCTTGCCACTTTGTTTTTTTCAATTCATCAACCGGCTTTCCTCCCAATTGTATTGCGGGTAGAATTTCTTAAGGTCAGCAGCCGGACCAACCACTCCCGTTCCACCGCTGGTGGCAAAAACGTTGAGCCCCTTGTCGCCAAGGTCGTGGGCCTCAACAAAGGTATTGATGATGGTGGGGCAAGTGTACCACCAAATTGGGAAGCCAATCCAAACAGTGTCGTATTGGGCGATATTGATACAACGTTCTTTAATGGCTGGGCGTGAAGTCTTGTCCTGCATCTCCAAAGTGGAGCGGGAATGTTTGTCCCGCCAATTGAGGTCGGCAGCGGTGTATGGCTGCCTGGGAACGATTTCAAAGAAGTCTGAACCAGTCTCTTTGGCCAATCGCATAGCTGCAGCCTTGGTGGTTCCAGTTGCAGAAAAATAAGTCACCAATGTCCTTTTCATGTTTATATTAGAATTTGACGGATTACTGTTTTCTATGCTATTCTGCGCGCAAGCGCTTCGCTAGGCTCAATGCAGCCAAAAGGGTTATCAAAGGTTTCACGACAGTTGTATTTTAGTGTTACACAAAAGGCGCAAATATTTCGTCAATCAGCAATTGCTTCTTCATCTTCCTGTTTTTCCTCGTTGAGCAGTTTCTTTATTTCGTTGTCTGCAACGGTAAGTTTATCTTTGCACAGTTTGACGAGTTCCTTGGCTTGTTTGAGTTGGGTGGCGAGTTGGTCGATGTCCAGTTCGTTGTTCTCCATCTTTTCCACGATTCCTTCAAGCTGGGCCACTGCCTCTGCATACTTAATGTCGTCTTTTTCCATTTTATTGTGTTAGGTTTATTTTACGGTTGCTTTCACTTTACCATCGGCTAAGATGGTTTCTATCTCGCAGCCAACCGGTAAATTGGCTACCGAACGTACGGCCTTGCCATCTTTTAGGGTGATGCTGTAGCCGCGCCTGAGCAACAATTCAGGATCTTGGGCCTTGATGCGCTGTTGCAACATCTGAAGTCGATGATTCTCACTCATGAGCCGTCGCTCAATAGTAGGCTGGATACTATCGACCAGACGGTCGAGACAACTGTGCGCGGCGAGCATATTGCCCAAGCAAGCTGTGCCAAGACGCCTCATCAGGCGGTCGAGACAGGCCGCTTGCTGTGTCTTGGCTAGCGAAAAAAGGGTGTTGATATTGCTAGCTAGGCGGTCCAGCCGGAGGTGCTCCACCTCAAGCTTGTGCTTCACCATGTCCACTATGCGCTGCTGCGCGTCGTTGATACGATGGAGCACCTCAACCAGATGGTCAACGAGGAAAGTTGCCGCAGCTGTTGGCGTCTTTACCCGACGAAAGGAAATCATATCGAGCACGCTCTCGTCGCGGTCATGACCAATTCCAGTTATGATAGGTAGCGGGAATTTGGCCACTTTCTCCGCCAAAGCCAATGTGTCGAAGCCGGAGAGGTCGCTCGTTGCGCCTCCCCCGCGTATAATCACCACGCAGTGCCATTGCTTGCATTGACTTCCAATGGCGTTGAGGGCATTTATCACACTCTCTTCCACTTCCTCACCTTGCATGGCGGCAGGGTAAAGACGGGTAACGAACTGTAGGCCATAGTCATTGTAGGCCAACTGATTGCAAAAGTCGCCATAGCCAGCAGCGGTAGCGCTTGAGATAACGGCTATACGTTGGCAGAACATAGGCAGACTCAACCCTTTCTGCTGCTCAAATATGCCTTCTTTTTCGAGCGTTTTAATTATCTCTTGCCGCTTACGCATCATATCGCCCACAGTGTAGGTTGGGTCTATATCGTCCACTATCCAAGAGAACCCATAGCTCTCATGAAACTGTGGATGCACCTTCAGCATCACCTTTAGGCCGGCGTGTATGGTTTGCCCCGTTACAGCTTCAAACCTAGGTTTTATCATCTGCCAACAGTTGCGCCAACAGGCAGCACGGGCTTTGGCTATCGGGGTGTTGCTTTGCCCATCTTTCTCTATGAGCTCCATGTAGCAATGACCTCCGGAGGCTTCGCGTGCCTCTGACAGCTCCGCCTCCACCCAATAGCTACTGGGTAAGGCAGTGGATATTGCCAACGACACGAGATGGTTAAGTTCATGTAGGGATATTGCTGGGGAGTTCATTCTTCCTTTGTTTTGTGAGCTTTGCCAAAGTCTGGCGCACCATTGCAGGACGCAATCTGCCAAGGCCTATGGCAGCGCTGACAGAAATGTACAAAAAGCTCATGTATCTTTCAATGACTGTATAAACAGCATTTACTATTTTCCAAAAACTTCTTTGGCACGGTCCATGCGAGCGGGGATATCCACTTCGAATGGGCACCGGCTGAGGCAAGAGCCGCAGTGGGTGCACTCGCCACCGTGGTGCGGCAAGGCATCGTACTGTTCCTGCAACTCTGGGGTAACGCCGTTCTGCTCAGCCTTGTCCAAAAGTTCGTTCACCTTGGCAATAGGGATGCCCGCAGCACAAGGGGAGCAATGGTTGCAATAGGTACACTCACCTCCACGGGTAGCCGCCTCGCGTTTCTCTACGTTGGTATAGTCCTTTTCCTGCTCAGTAGCCTCAAGCCAATGGAGGTCGGCACGGAGTTCCTCCACATTGTCCACGCCAAGTATACAGGTACTGATGCATGGCTTGGCCAAGCAGTAGGCGATACACTGTTCGGGCGTGTAGGCCACGCCTAGGGGCGAAGTCTTGGCATCAAGCAGACGACCACCGCCGCCAAAGGTTTTCATAACGGTAACGCCTATGTGGTTGGTAGCACAGTAGTCGTAGAGCTCAACACGTATGGGGTCGATACCACCTTGAAGGTTGTCCATAGCGCCCTCCTCCCACGGAGTGGCACCTCCGCGAAGGCGGTCGAAGGCAGGATTGAGAGAGAACATAATCACTTCCACCCAGCCGCTTTTGGCAGCCTGCAGGGCCACCTCGGCATTATGGCTACTAATGCCAATATGCTCGATTTTACCTTCCTTCTTGAGTTGCATCACGTATTCAAGAAAGGGGCTTCCCTCCAATTCTTCCCAATCCTCGCGACTGTCCACAATATGTATCATACCCACCTCAATGTGATCGGTGTGTAGGCGGGTCAAAAGGTCTTCAAAGCCTTCTTTGGCCTCTGCCACATCGCGTGTGCGGCAATGCTGACCGCCCTTGAAAATAGTGCCGATATGCCCTTGAATGATAATCTCGTTGCGGCGACCCTCAATGGCGTAACCGATGTTGGATCGGGTCTTTGGGGTGGCATCATATATGTCGATGTAGTTCATCCCGCTATCCAATGCCAACGTCATCAGTTGTAAGGAAGCGGCACTGTCCAACTTCTCGAAACCGCCGCATCCGATGCTGATTTCGCTGACCGACAAGCCGGTGTTGCCTAAGGGACGGAACTGCATGTTTGTTTCCTTGACAGGGTGTTTGCAGCCTGTCGATACGATGGCTACAAAGATAGCCAATAATGCAAATAACTGGTGTTTTTTCATGGTATGTTGTGTTTATATTGTCTCTGACGTGCATAAGGATAGACTTTGCAAAGGTACAACTTTTTTTTCACATACAAGAAAGTTAAACATAATAAAACTTTCCTCTGGCTAGAGAAACAAAGAGAACGAATCCTCTCCCCCATGTACTAACCACCCGATTTCTCAGACATGCCTGTCTTTGATGGCATGGGACGTACCGACATACAGACGGTAAAGGGTGACCTTTGGTATTATTATTGTCTCAGTCAGTCCGAAGTTAACGGCTTTGCTTTTGGCGAACCAGAGGGAACAGTAAAGGAAAGGGCTTTCAAACAATTCGAGGAACGGGTGACAAATGCACTTGGCAACTTCGAGCTGCGCAATATCAAGCCGCACCTACGCGAGTATTTCGATTATTTCAATGGGAAATATCAAGAAATGACTGATGCCCGCGAGCAGGGGAAAAAGAAAGCGGAAGAGACAAAAGCTGAGCCTAAGGAAAAGAAACAGACTAAGGCTGAGGTCAAGCAGGAACAGGCTAAGGTGGAAACCAAAAGCAAGAGTGCGGAGATTGTAAACTACGACAAGCCGTTTGAAAGTGTCCATGAAATCAAAGATTTCTTGGAGTCCATAGGGTACAAAGGGGAAATATCAAAAACCTTTACCGATAAGGATGGAAATAAGTTGGTCAGATACAACGTCATGGATGGGGAATTACAAAATATTTATATAGGTAAAACAACCCCGAAGGATTTGCTCATGGAAAATGCGAATAAAGAGAAGTATGAGAAACTTTCGGAGATTGAGGAAAGATGGAATGAGAAGATAGACGACTACATAACGGAACACTATCCTCATGTGGACGGTGGCTGAATTCAACCAACAAATGCAACAGAGTTGATAAGGTTGGCTATCCGATTGT
>CAZAAK010000018.1:0-33751 GCA_964483145.1 uncultured Bacteroidaceae bacterium | reverse complement strand
AGAAGTGTCAGCCCTAATTTTGGTCAGCCGAAAAGTTTTACCGGACAGCAATAAATTTCGATTTTACATCGCTTGCCCGCAACAAAAGTATCGAGAGTATCAACCGAATGAATGCCAACGACTTTCGATTTACTTGCGGAATCGGGTTGGATTACCGCCTGAACAGCACCACGGTGGGTGTGGAGTTGAAATCCGGGTTCAGTCTCATTAACCCCAGCACCACTAGCACCTCCTACGACAGACCCTTGTATTTCAAAGGAGGTCCTACCTTCTGCATAGGCTTCAGCATTGAAGCATAGCCAAATAATGGCTCGGACATTTCAATGATTGTTGGCAACGTCGGTTAGCTGTCGATCGATGATTGCACGAGAGCACGCGTATGCCAACAAGGAAGAACAATCGTATGGGAGGCAAACACTTTATTTGTCAAGGTGTTTGCCTCCTATTTTTTGTGTTTGGATGTTTTTGCACCACTTGCAAGGGCTGATTTACGCACCATGTTGTTTGTTGCACTAAATTTGCCACTTACTCGTAGGCTCATAACAGAAAAGACTACACATTCTTGAAATTATTCACCCCTTCCCCAAGTCCGCATGTCTTGTTCCAAAACATTACTCGGTTCGGTTGCTGTCAACGGACTTTGGGGCTAACTCCTCCGCAACTGCCAGAAAGCAACAGCGGCAGCAGCGGCAACATTAAGGGAGTCGACCTTGCGGGACATGGGGATGACAACTTGATAGTCGCAAGAGAGGATGGTTTGCCGGGCAAGGCCATCACCTTCGGTACCCATGACAATAACCAGGCGGTCCTCAGCCATCAGCTGTGGGTTGTCAACAGCCACAGCTGATGGGGTAAGGGCCATAGCGGCAGTCTTGAAACCCAAAGCTCTCAGCCTCTCGATGCCGGGTTGTGGCCAGTCGGGGAAATAAGTCCAGGGTATTTGGAATACGGTGCCCATGCTTACGCGCACGCTACGGCGATTAAGGGGGTCGCAACAGGTAGGGGTAAGCAGGACGGCATCGATGCCCAACGCGGCTGCAGCACGGAAGATAGCGCCTGTATTGGTGCTGTTGACCACACCATCCACTAGCACCACTCGATGTGCTTCGCTACAGACCTCTTCGGCTGTCTGTAGCGTGGGGCGATGCATAGCACAGAGTACACCGCGGGTAAGTTCATAGCCTGTGAGGGACGCCAGCAGGGGGCGGCTACCCGTGTAGACGGGAATGTCGCCACAACGGGCAATGATGTCAGCGGCTAGGCCCTGCAAGTGTTTTTCCTCAGTGAGGATGGAGATGGGTTGGTAACCGGCATCGAGGGCAACGCGGATGACTTTGGGACTTTCGGCAATGAAAATACCCTTGTCGGGTTCTAGTCGGTTGCGCAGTTGGGCTTCGGTGAGGCGTGAGTAGAGTTGCACTTCGGGAATAGTGAGGTCGGTGATGGGAACTATCATGGGTGGTTGGGACTATTTGTTGTTAATTGCTCGGTCGTATCTTTTCACTTGCGACAGATACCAAGCGAGCTGGCAGAGTTGGACAAGGGTGCTAACGGCGCAAAAGAGGAAGATGGCAAGGCGGAAGTTGTGCTGTGCAATGCCGATTGCGAGAACAATGGCGCGGAGGAAGAGTTGGATAATCTGAAATATAAAATCGCCGCGTTGGGTGGTGAAGACATTGGGGATAAAGGCTAAAGAGTTAGTCAAGAGCAGGACTGTAATCCAAGGGATTATGCAACGGACAAAATATCCAGTACCCGTCCATTTGCTGCCAAAGAGAAAGGTGAAAACTGGTTCCGCATAGAAGAAAGCTACCGCAAGCACAGGCAACACGATAGCGCAAAGGGTAAGGAGAAATCGGCGGACATTGCGCCCGATAGGTTGTTGTTGCCCAATTTTCACATTGGTGGTGGGATAAAAAACCTTTTCGAAGACATTGGCCAGAATGTTTACTGGTCGCATAGTAAAGGCAATGGCTAGGGAAAAAAGACCCAACAAAACTTCATCAAAATAGACCCCCAACCACATGAAAGGCAGGTTGGCAGAGAGACTGCTGACAAATTCGCGGGGCATGGAATAGAGAGGGAATGCTCTGTATTTGGATAGGACTTGGCAAAGACCACTCCCGCCCAACTTGACGGGCTTCTGTTTTGGCAGAACTTTAGAGGCGGAGTTGCGGTAGTAGATATTGCCTACCACTTTGCCCAAAACCGTGCCTACAGGAAGGCCCACGCTGTGCAGAAATTGACTGGTAGCGGCGAGAAGTCCAAAGACAACTTTGGCTGTCACGCCCGAGAGGGAGGTGACAACTTCGGAGGTGGCTATTTGGCGAAAATGTTTGTAGCGGTTGAAGACAAAAGTGTAGACGCGTGTGGTGCCACAGAAGAAAACCATAAGTGGAATCAATATCAGTAGTGCCGGGGGCAACGGAACGGCATTGGCATGGAAGAGGACGAGCAGTAGGGCGACCACGAGAAGAGCGGCCGATACGGAGACATTGAGGCGGAGGGAGATGCGGGTGAGGGCGAGGGCTTCGTCGTTGGTACTGGCTTTGACGATGGCCATTTCGTACTTGCAGGTGGAGAGGATAATGAGCACCTCAATGTAGCTATAAAAAATGTTATAGAGGCCAAAGTCCTCGGGTGTGAAGAGCCGGCTGAGCAACAAATATGCCGCAAAGGCAATGCCTTGGGCTATGATGCTACCAGAGAGAAGAGTGCCGGAGTTTTTGACAAAACGTGAGGACATGCTACTAATTGAAGAAGTATTTCCGCACTGCCCATTCGACGGAAAGGAGCATGATGAGGAGAATAAGGAGCCAAGGGAGGTTGAGAAGCTCGATGTAGCGGGTGTGTGGGTATACAACGGTTTTGAGGTCGTTGCGGCTGTTGAGGAGTTGGGGCAACTGGTCTAGCTGGTCGGGAGTGAGCATTCGGGCGTCTGTGGTGCTGGCGATGGTGGAGAGCAGGGTGTGGTCGGCTTCGAGGTTGAGCTCCTCGAGGTTGAGCTCTTCGACCACAAAACTGCCCGAAGTCTTGTGGTTCTTGCCGGCAAGGGATGTGGTGGCGGTGTAGTTGTACTGCCCAGGCTCAAGCGTGCCCAATGGGAGAACATAGCCAGTTCCGGAGCGGTTGAACTCGTAGGTGGAGCCAGACGAATTGCTGGGGTTGCCGGTTTTATGGAGGGTCAACTGTATTGCAGGGCCGTTGACAGGCTCGAAATTGTCGTTGTAGAGTTCGGCTTGAATGGTGATGGGCTCGTTCTCTTGGTAAATATGTTCATGGGTAACCTGTAGTTGGTTGCGGTTGGCTTGCAGCGAGGTGTAAATCACCATTTTCTCCACTAGTTGGTCAAAATCAGTATGGTTGCCTGTCATCAAATAGCTTTGTAGGCGCCAGCGCCAAAGTCCTTCCCCAACTACAAAGGCACGGCGAACTCCCTCTTGTTGGCAGAAAGCAATCAATGGGCGGTCGCTGGCTACGTTGCCAACCTTGGCAGTAAAGAGCGACTGCAGATTACCCGAAAGACGATAGTTGCCAAAAGGGGCAATAAGCGGTGGTAAACACTCGATGCGGCTACTGATGTCGTCAGCAAGGGTAAAGAGAGCAAAGGAGGGGTTGCTAACGGCGGTCACTTCATCGTTTTTGCGCGTGCGGGCGACTATCTCCAAACCTGTGCGGAGGGAGTTGAAACGGTTAAGGTCGGTCAGTGCTCCAATGATATAGATGGTGGGAATCTGTTTAAAGGGGGAGAGGTTGAGCTGACTGCCGATTGCGGGCAGATTGTGGAGAATAAGCAGGCTACTTTCCTTCACTTGGTCAAGTTCCGGATTGTTGCACAGCAGTTGGACATTCACTTCGTAGTTCGGGTTGCGTTCAATGGATTGCTTGAGTGCGCTGATATCGGGGTGGGCAGCGGCAACAAGGATGGAAATCTTTTGGTGGCCGTTAATCACTTCCACAGCGATGGCACGGCTGTTGTTGCGGGTAGAAGCTTCGCCTTGGCATGGCGAAATGGAGATGGTATAGACCTGTAAACCGGGCTTGTCGGCATCAAGGACAAGGGATTCTGTGAGGGAGCATTGGTTGTCGGTATAGCGGAGTTCCTTCTTGAAAAGACACTGCCCCTCGCGTGAAACGGTGAGGGTTGCATGTTCGTTGGCGAGGCGATGGGCCCGCACCGTAACCTCCATGGGAAATCGGTTGCCAAGGTAAGCCATGCGGTTGAAACGGACGTGAGAGATGGCTGCATCGCGGCGGTGGGTGGTATCGCCCAAAGCTATGGTATAGATGGGAACGGCTAGAGAAGGGGCGAGGATGGCAGGATTCTGCCCTTGATTGTAGATGCCATCGGTAGCTAGCACCACGGCGCCAAGGTTGCGCCCAGCATAGCGGTCGTTGATGGAGGCAATGGCGGCTGCGATGTTGGTAGATTTGCCGCCAAAGGAATCAATCACCAGTTGGTAGTCGTTGCCAAGGACTCTGTACTGGCGGCTGAGAATTTCCCGTTGACTGGAAGGTATCGACTGGCTTTTGTCCTGGGCAACAACAATGATGGGTTTTTCATGGGTGTTGACATTGTGGCGGATAAGGGGCGCCATGAGCAAAAGGGCGATAAGCGAGACAGAAAAAAAACGGAGTATGGGGAGCAGAAAGCGCAATGTTTTGGGGAGCAGGGTATCGTTTTGACCGCGACGGTGCCAATAAAGGGTGGCACTGTAGAGGGCTCCCGCTAGCAGGCAGAAGAAAACGTAATACCATGGACAGTCGAAAAGCAGGTGCATGAAATTGTTGGGTTATTGGTTTTGGGGTGAGTTTACTGCACTTGTTGGAGCATGGTAAACTGGGCCATTTTGTTGTACTTTCTCATTATTTGTCAATGTGCAATTGCACTATAGGTCGAATCGATTTGCAAAAATACAAAAAAAAATTGTAATTTTGCATTTTCAAACAACATATAGGGTAATGGGTACAAAATGTTATTTTCCGCTTGCCGCCATATGTCTGGCACTTACCGCGCTACTAATGACTTCCTGTGGCAAGAGAACAAACAACAATACAATGAGCAATATCGACCAAAACACAGTGCAGGCTACCATACAGGAGCTTTGCAGGCAGCATGAGGCCGACCAGGAAGCCCGCATCCGGCGCTCTGTACCGCAGGTGGCTTCGCTTTGGGAAGCCAGTGACGGCACTCCGGAAGAATTCAAGGACTTTTGTCTGCGATATTATGTGGCCGATAGCGCCCAGCTGGCGCGCATGAGCGAAATCTTGCAGAGCAATTTGGAAAGTCTGTTGGGATGTTTTAATAAAATGAGTGTGGACTTGAAATATAACCTCCACTGCGAAGGCTCGGAAATTACCCCCATTGACGAGATGTTCGGGAGTTTTGACCCCTCTGCACATTTCGATGACGACATGTTCGAGCAGAAAATTGCCTTTGCCGTGGTGCTGAACTTTCCTTTCTACACATTGCAGCAAAAGAACGAGCTAGGCAAGGATTGGAGCCGTCAGCAGTGGGCTTATGCCCGTTTGGGAGACCTTTTTGTCTCGCGTGTGCCGGCTTGTTGCAATCAGGAGCTTTCCTCCCACTTGGCTGCCGCCGACAATTACATCTCAAACTACAACATCATGATGGGCCAGCTCCGCGACGATCAGGGCAAAGCTCTCTTCCCCAACATGGCATTGATTACTCATTGGGGGCTACGTGACGAGTTGAAGACCCACTACAACGAGGGCGATGTAGGGTTGGCTAAACAACGGATGATTTATCAGGTAATGAGCCGTATTGTCGACCAAAGCATACCTCAGTGTGTTATTGGCAACGATAAGGTGCTTTGGGCTCCATATAGCAATCGGGTAACAGACCTTGATGGCAATGTTGTAAGCAATGCTGCGCCCGAACCTGACACACGCTACCAATTTTTTCTCGATAATTTTCATGCCATGCAGCAGGTGGACAAGTACAGCCCTGTGTACCCCACCGCTATCGAACGCGCCTTCAGTCAGGATATGGAGGTGAGCTACGACGAGATAGAACAGCTCTTCACCACCTTCTGCAGTGCTCCCGAAGTGGCTGCCGTAGGCAAGTTGATTGAAAAACGTTTGGGTCGTAAGCTAGAGCCTTTCGACATCTGGTACGATGGTTTCAAGAGCCGCAGTACCATTAGCGAGGACGAGCTTTCCGCCCAAACACGCAAGCTCTATCCCAACAAGGAGGCCTTTGCCGCTCGGGGAATGCCTACAATCCTTCGTCAATTGGGGTTCAAGGACGACAAGATCCGGTTCATCTGCGACCATGTGACTGTCGACGGGTCTCGCGGTGCCGGCCATGCTTGGGAAAGTTGCATGCGTTGCGACAATGCCCGCTTGCGTACACGAATTGGTAAGGATGGTATGGACTACAAAGGATACAACATTGCCGTGCACGAGTTCGGCCACAATGTGGAGCAAACCATTACCCTACACGATGTGGACAGCTATATCATGAAGGGGGTGCCTAATACTGGATTTACCGAGGCTTTGGCTTTTGTCTTTCAGGTGCGCGACCTCGAATTCCTTGGTTACAAGGACAACAACAAGGACAAGGACGCCATGATGACGTTGGACATTTTTTGGGGATGCTACGAAATTATGGGCGTGTCGCTGGTGGACATGTACACTTGGCACTGGCTCTATGAACACCCTACTGCCACGGCTACCGAGCTAAAGGCACAAGTGATTGCCATTGCTCAGCAAGTGTGGAACAAATATTACGCACCCATCCTTGGCGAGGAAAACTCCACAATCCTGGCCATTTATAGCCACATGATAGATTCGCCTCTCTATTTGCCCAACTATCCTTATGGGCATATTATAGAGTTTCAACTAGAGCAGCAACTGAAGGGCAAAGTGGTAGCTAACGAAATTCAGCGTATCTACCCTGTCGGCCGCCTCACCCCACAGAACTGGATGCGCCATGCTGTGGGCAATAGCGTTTCCACCGAGAGCTTGCTAAGAGCTACTAATGAAGCGCTAGAGATAATTGAAAACGAATAAATAGCAGGGTAGACGGAACTCAGCAATCATTTCGCCAATTCCAAAAACTATGCAAGAATAACACAATAAAGTATCAACCATCATGAAAAAACTCTTTACTATTATTGTTCTTTGTCTCGTGCTGGCTCCAGTAACGCTACGGGCCGACGAGGGTATGTGGATTCCCATGCTCCTAGGTAAAAACCAGGCTGCCATGCAGAAGGCCGGCATGCACATCACCGCCAAGGACATCTACGACATCAACAACGCCTGCCTCAAGGATGCAGTCATCCTCTTCAACCAAGGTTGCACAGGTGAGTTCGTTTCCGACCAAGGCCTTTTCCTCACGAACCATCACTGTGGCTACTATTACATCACAAGTAACAGCACTGTGGAACACGACTATCTGACCCACGGCTTTTGGGCGATGGACCGCAATC
Source organism: uncultured Bacteroidaceae bacterium (assembly GCA_964483145.1). Taxonomy (GTDB): domain Bacteria; phylum Bacteroidota; class Bacteroidia; order Bacteroidales; family P3; genus Colimorpha. Next base: position 26,297 of record CAZAAK010000018.1, on the reverse strand, counting down.
AGGAAATTCCATGCAATGGACTTACTGCCACGCGGTTGGTTCGTATGGCAGACGTTACCACCCGCGTGTTGGATGGCATTGATGACAACACCTCCGAAGAGGAACGCGAACGTATTGTCAAGCAAAACATTGCCATTCTCACCACCGAAGCGGTTGTCGGCACCCACTACAAGGCTGTTATTAAGCCATTTTACTATGGTAATCAGTACTTTATGTACATCAACGAAGTCTTTACCGATGTGCGTTTGGTAGGTGCACCTCCTAGCAATATCGGCAAGTTTGGAGGCGACACCGACAACTGGATGTGGCCTCGCCACACAGGCGACTTCTCCATGTTCCGCGTGTACGTGGGCAAAGACGGCAAGCCTACACCATACAGCAAAAATAACGTCCCATACAAACCTCTCAAGCACCTCGATATTTCACTCAAGGGTGTCGACCAGGGCGATTTTACATTTGTTTTTGGTTACCCAGGTTCTACCCAGCGTTATGTCACCCACGACCAGGTGCAGTTGCAGGCTTTGGAGGAAAATCCTATCCGTATCGGCTTGCGCGACATCCGCCTCAAACACTACAAAAATGCCATGGAGCAGAGTCCTGCCCAACGTCTAAAATATGCCTCCAGGGTAGCTAGCATTGCTAACGGTTGGAAAAAATGGCAAGGCGAGACCCTCGGCATCCAGCGCCTTGATGGTGTTGGCCAAAAAAAAGCTCAGGAAGCCATTTTCCAAAGTTGGGCCGACAATCGTCCGGAATATAAGAACGTACTCCGCGATATGGGCCGCGCCTACGAGCGCATCCGTCCCATCGAAATTGAATGGGTCTACTTCAACGAAGCCGTTATGGCACCCGACTTGATGAACCGTGCCTACAAGTTGTGGGGTATGCTCCAGCACACTGCCAATCAGGATAGTTTGGCTCGTATTGAATGCGACAAACTGATGGCTGCCAACGAGAAATATTTTGCCGATTTCGAGTTGCACTCGCCCGTTGACCGTGCTATCTTTGTGGAGACTTTCTTATATCTATGGAAAGCTGGGCAAGCTCCTTATCTCGATAAAAAATGCAAGGACGAAGCCAGTGTACAAAAGTTGCTGGAAAGCACCTACGACAAGTCGATGCTCAACAACAGAACTAAGTACGACAAATTCCTCAAAGGCTACAAGGCCAAAGATTGGGAGAAAGCCCTTCAGGGCGACCCTGCCGTGGATCTTTTCAACACGGCTTATGCCCATGCCTATACTACCGACAAAGAAATGACATATAATGTCAATAAACGGGAAATCAACCGTCTGATGCGAATCTACGTTCGCGGAATGATGCAGCAGTATCCCGACAGCAATTTCTTCCCCGATGCTAACCTTACCTTGCGTGTCGCCTATGGCCATGTGGAGGGGTTCCGACCCAAGGATGCTGTATACTATACTCCCTACAGCACCCTGCAGGGCATCATCGAAAAAGAAAATCCCGATGTCTATGACTACGTTGTCGAGCCTAAACTGAAAGAACTCTACAACAAGAAGGATTATGGTCGTTACGCCAATCTTGGTGGAGAGATGCCCGTGTGCTTTATTGCCACCAACCACACCACCGGCGGCAACAGCGGTAGCCCTGTGCTCAATGCCGACGGTCAGTTGATTGGCATCAACTTCGACCGTTGTTGGGAAGGAACTATGAGCGATCTGCTCTTCGACCCCGACTATTGTCGCAACATCAGCCTCGACATCCGGTACTGTCTTTTTATCATTGATAAATTTGCTGGGGCTAGCCATCTCATTGACGAAATGACAATTGTAGAGTAAGACCTAGCGTACGCATACCAGTTAGACGAAACATTATATCCTGCTCAACTTTTGGCATTTGCCAGATTGCCCGAGAGATTCCCACCCTGGCGTAAATGCCAAAGTTGAGCAATTTGCAGATTGTTATGAACATTCCTTCACATCTTGGAGATACTTCTCTTTTGCAAGGCGAACCAACGGCCTTCCTTTGTTCTCACCGGGTGCCTGTAGGCACTCAGGATGCCGTAGTCCGATGGGTTGAACAGCTACCGCAAGAGGCCACGATACTCTGTGGCAATATGACCGGAATGGAACAGCTAGTGTTGCGGTTGGTTCGGGATCGTGGAATCAAAGTGGTTTTGGTGTTGGCTACCGCTATTGAGCAAAAGGACTATGGCGTTCCATTGGTTATCTCGTCAGTTGCCGACTCGGAGGTGAATGTGCCAACCGGCAAGAGCGCAGCCGAACGCAACAACCTAATGATTTCCATAGCAAAGCGGATTGTGGTAGGCTTTATGGCAGATAATGGTAATCTGGCCCGACAGTTATTGACCCTGAAGAACGTTACTGTGCTCTACCAGGAGGGACAGCAACAGGTAGCAGAAAGCAATCCTATTCGTCTGAAATCCAATGCCGAACAGATGGGCTGGACCATCTTCAAACAACTCCAAACGGGCAAATTAACGTCGTTGGAAATGCGCGGGTTGTTGAATCAATATCTTCATTTGAATGTAGAGAAACCCTCGTTGTTGCATTCGCTGATTTTGTTTGAGGTAGTGAAGAACTACGCTGGTTTCGACGATTTCAATTTTACCACTTTTATGCGTTTGTGGGGCCCTGAGAACCTAAGACCCGACGACTGGAAGTCGAAAAAGGCCGAGGCTACTGGCAAATGGATACCCTCTTTGGCCGAACGGGTCACTGCACGGCTCTTTAAGTCGTTGCCTAGTCGATTTCGCCCCACGGTCAATCCTAACGAAACTTTTGATCCTAGATTGGCTCATCAATTGGTTGATACCGCCTTGCAGCGTACGCCCAAGAACAAGCGAATGCTCCAACGTGCCCTCAATATTGCCTATTTCGAGCACGACTCGCCCAATATCAGGAAGTACTCTCTCTTGCTTGGGAAATTGAAAGCTAATGATGTAAATAATTGATGAACGTATTACTACACTGAGTGCCGTTTATGCCGCGCTAGCGTTCTCTGTCTTTGCTCTCCCCCTAGTACCAGTCTTGTAGTTGCGCATGAAGCTAGAGTTTTGGATATCATTACCCTCTTTAACCCCCAATCGGCCATTAAAAATCGTGGGTAACACATTTCGGATAACTCGTTTCGATTGAAAGGATGTCTGCCTGGCTTTCGCCTTGGGGGGAGTAATCATTTAGGATCTACCCTCCAATATTCGTCTCGCCCTTCGATAATGTATTGTAGGATTGTCTTCAGCCTATGCTCGTTCCTCAAGTTGTGGAAGACGTAGACCGTAAGTTCAGATTCGGAGGCTCCGATGAGACAAGCCCCTTTTAGGCGAACCCTACCGCCTGTTCTTGGCTGTGGCAGTTGTGGGTTCTCGTTGTTTCTAATGCAAATCATTAGTCTGGGCCGACTGTCTTCGGAGTGTTTTAAACCATATTCGCTAAGGATTCTTCTGAAAGAGGCACTATCTTTGGCTTGGACCAAGGTGATGTCAACTTTTATATCATCAATTTTCTCCTTTTTGAAATATGCCACCTTTGCAATGTCTTTCCGTTGCGAACACTTCCGATAAAATGCCGACTGTGCCGAGGCAGAAAAACAAATAGCAATAACAATCAGTATAATAATCTTTTTCATAGTGCAGTTCGGATTGTTCTGTTCAACCACTGTTCGGCGCACACATAGTTGCAATTGGCATCGGTAGTATAGACGCGTGTGGGTTGTCCGAGTTCCAAAGTAGCAATAATTCCGAGGAGTAATACAACAATGGAGACCACTACCGCCACCCTTAGGGTGTGCAAAGAAGAGAAAGATCTCCTCGTCCTGGATTTGCTATCTTTTCTAGCTAGCGCAAGCGGAATCAGCACAGCCGCATCGTCAGGTCGTTGTCTTCGCACTTCCGAATCATGTACAAAGCAATCAAACAATCTGTTCAAATTGGATTGATCTATGGTTCCATCATAGAATGTTACCAATAATTTATCGATTAGGTCAATATTCATTTTTTGTGCATTCCTTCATTTTTCTGTGTGCAAGAGCAAGCTGTTTCTTAACAGAAGTTGGCGTTCGGCCAATCTTTATGGCAATTTCAAAGCACGAAAAGCCTTCGATGTCGTGCATTCCAACAACCTGCTTTTGCAGGCGAGTAAGTTGCGACAGGAGTTCATCGATTTCAGAGCAATAGTCTGTTCCCTCATCGCTAATGCCTATCAACATTGTTTTCTCTATCTCAGCGTGTCTCAGACTATTGCGCAAAAACATATACGACATTTTTGATACCATGCCATACAGGTAGCCGCGTTTGTTTTTTATAGTACTATATCTATCTGTATGGCTGCTGATTGCTACGTACAAATCTTGTACTATATCGTGTGCATCGTCTCTGTTCTGCACAATGTATTCAGCTCGGAAAAGCAAGACATCGTATATCTCAAGATAAGTCTCTTTCATAGCAACCAAACACGGGCTTGAGCGGCTAGCGAGTCGCCCAAGCCCATATTCGAAAACGGTATTCCTACAACATTATTCTTTAACGATATGCCCATTCCACATTCCGCTTTCTTCATTATAGCAAATCTCTACGGTGTGCCCAGCCAAAGTGGCTTCAAGCACCCATGCCGACAACTCTTTAGGGTCTTTAGTACAGATTTCTTCTGCCACTTTTGCTAGGTTTGCAGGCGCTTTGATTCGCTCAACGGTTACAATATACTCCGAGTCTGTTTCCGACATCGAGAATCTAGCTACGTTGCGTTGGCTAGTCTTTGTTAATGTTACCTGGGTGCGAATCTTGGAGTAGAGCAAATCGCGTGAGGTATATACCGTTCCTAGCTCGCCAACTGCATAGTGGTCCTTAGGAATAGTAAGCACTTGTGTATAAGGTTTTTCATAATCAATGGAGGCCTCAGCGGTGGGCTGTACAAAGGTTGGGCTCGCTTCTGTTACCACCTCGTTTTTGTCGCAACTTGCAAAAGCAAGGATGCCAAAAACAAGGAAAAATCTACAAAGTTTCGTAATGTCTTTCATTGTTGCTGAATTTTAAAGTTCTTGACTCTTTGGCGATGCATCAAAACCAAAATATCTGTAATATAGTTGCACAAGGGTCTATAAAAGTGAACCAAGAGGCGAAAAATAGGCATACTTTCAAGCTAGCAAGGTTGAATGCTAGCCTTGCAACGCAAATGTTCTTGCAGGCCCTGCTAGCCTCACAGCTGGGCTATGCCTCGCGCTACTCAAAATCCCCAAGGGCCATAGCCTACCAGAGCATTGCCATTGTTAGATACGACACCTACTGAGGGACTTAAATGCTGGTCAAACTGGGCAAGACGGCTTCCGTCTGCAACCCTATCAGAAAACTTAATAAATCGTGCTGACTTTGCTGCAAGAGAGTTAAAAATCCCACGTAAATCCATCGAAAGGGTTGCTCCGGTCGAACCCTTGCTGTTGAGAGAACTCCTGGAGGCGACGGATGCGCCGCACGCCCCATTTCCACATCTTGACGTCAAAGACAATCAGCACCACAAAGAGTATTCCCGAAACAGCAGTACCGTCGGCGCCCATACTCTCGGGAATCATCAGTAAGGCGTCAAATGTACCATGCAACAGCATCGGTACGAAGAATGCTTTGAAAAGATTCCAGCCTCGGTGCTGTGGGTCGAATTTGGCCAAGGCAAAATAATAACCCATCATCACGCCGAAAAGAAAATGCCCCGGCACCGAGAGTATGGCACGCACCGAGCCTGTGTACAAGGCGCCGAAAAAACTGTCCTGGCCAAAGATGTAGCCGATGTTTTCGAAACAGGCAAACCCCAGGGCTACAAAACAGGAATAGACAATGCCGTCGAAGTACTCGTCGAACTCTTGGTTGCGCCAAACTGCCCAAGCAAGCATGAGCAATTTGCACAGCTCCTCACAACATCCCGCCACAACAAAGCCCGTGTAAACCCCACTGACCACAGGTAGCCCCGGGTCGAAGAGGCTCAGTACCGACTCTAGCAGCGCTGCAGGTAGGATGGCAAGGGCACCAAAAAAGAAACAGCGGACCAGAAGCCCCAAAGGCTCTTTTTTGAATTTGTCCTGTCGATAAACCACAAAGGCCAGTATCAGTACAGGCAGCACCGCCACCAAAAGCAAGTAGATATACATGCGGACTCGTTTTTAGAAATTGCAAAGGTACAATAAAATTTCGATTCAGCAGTTATTCCACAAAAAAATAATGACAGCGTCCTCGTCTTCGGCCGTAAGAGTTGTGGCCTCCTACGCTAGTTATTGCCGCCGCCTATTTGGCCGCCCGATGCTCAAGCTTACCATCAATGCCGGTTTTGGTTGCCCTAATCGTGATGGCACTTTGGGCACGTGTGGGTGCACCTTCTGCAACAATGCAGCTTTCAACCCTAGCTACTGCCAGTCCCATAAGAGCATCACCCAACAGATCAACGAGGGCATCTCCTTCCACGCACGCAGGCGTCGGCACAAAGGCGGTTACCTTGCTTATCTGCAGGCTTACAGTAATACTTACGCCCCTTTGGAAATTCTTAAGAAACGCTATAGCGAGGCCCTTGCCCATCCAATGGTGTCGGGATTGGTTATCGGCACGCGCCCCGACTGCGTGGATGCAGAAAAGTTGGACTACATTGGCTCTTTGGCTCAGCAACACTATATCATGGTAGAGTATGGCATTGAAAGTTGCTACGACCGCACATTGGCCTTGGTGCATCGCGGCCACGATTTTGCCGCTACCGAAAAAGCCATTCGTGCCACCGCCAAACGGGGCATCCACTGCGGGGGACATCTCATTTTGGGCCTTCCGCAAGAGAGTTGCGAAGACATCTTGAACGAAGCCGACATCCTCTCTGTCCTCCCTCTCGAGTGCCTCAAACTTCACCAACTGCAAATTCTCAAGGACACACCTATGGAGCAGGCGTATCGAATCCATCCCGAAACCTGTCCACCGCAATTCACTTTGCAAGAGTATGTGTCGCTAGTGTGCGAATTCCGGCAGAGGCTACGCCCAAGTATTGTTGTCGAGCGCTATGCCAGTGAGGTCCCTCCTCGCTTCCAGGCCATTCCGGGTCGCGCTTGGCTCCACCCCAATGGCTCTCCGGTGAGGGCATGTGAGATTGCACAAATGGTTGATGCCGCGTCAAGCGGTGCATAACAGGGCCTGATAGAACTTCCCGTAATCTGCAAACCAATCTCTCAAAGGCAACGAAAAAAGCCTGCATCTCTGCAAGCTTTGCGTGATTCCGCTGCGATTCGAACGCAGGACCTACTGCTTAGAAGGCAGTTGCTCTATCCAGCTGAGCTACGGAACCTTCCTCTCTGTCGGGACACCCAGATTCGAACTGGGGATCTCCTGCTCCCAAAGCAGGCGCGATAACCGGACTACGCTATATCCCGCCGATGTCAATCTTCGTTTCCGCAAGAAAAAAGACGCCTCACGGACGTCTTTCTCTTGTTGGCGGAGAAGGGGGGATTCGAACCCCCGGTACCCTAATCGAGTACGACAGTTTAGCAAACTGTTGGTTTCAGCCACTCACCCACCTCTCCGTAGCTACTCAATTTCATTGGGGAGGAACGCTACCTCCCTTTAGCGAAATCGAGTGCAAAAGTACGAACTTTTTTTGGATTGAACAAAACTTTTTTCGTTTTTTGCGCTAGGTAGCTCGAAATTATTTTCTATTTGCTTGATTCTTAACCCCATCTATTTTTCGTTGAATTTCCTCTTGGTTGCCTAGATAGAAGTCTTTTTGCAGGTTCATCTGGTCGTCAAATTCAAAAATATAGGGCACTGCAGTGGGAATATTGAAGCCGACAATCTCGTTGTCTCCCATCTTCTTCAAAGTCTTGACAATACCACGCAAACTGTTGCCATGCGCCACAACCATCACTTCGTTGTTGGTTTCAAAGGCTTTGAGAATAACCCCTTCGTAATAAGGCATCAAACGGGCAATAGTGTCGCAAAGGGCCTCGGTAGCTGGCAGGTCCTTGGGGTCGACGCCAGCATAGCGGGGGTCGTTCATTGGGCTACGTTTGTCGGTAGCCGACAATGCCGGTGGCTGCACGTTGTAGCTACGGCGCCACTGCATCAGCTTCTCCTCACCATATTTCTGCAGTGTCTCAGCTTTGTTGGCCCCTTGCAAGGCACCATAACTTTTTTCGTTCAAACGCCAACTCTTCTCCACAGGCAGATAATCCATATCCATGGCATCCAAAATCTGGTTGAGGGTCTTGACCGCACGTTTCAGGTAGGAGGTGTAACACATGGTGGGGTGGTAGCCTTCCTCCTTCAGCAAGCGACCAGCCATGTAAGCTTCGCACTGGCCAAAAGGCGTAAGATCAACATCGGTCCAACCCGTAAAAAGATTCATTTTGTTCCATTCGCTCTCGCCATGGCGAACTAAAATCAGTTTCTTCATTGTATGTATGTATTATTTCTTTTTGCCATTCTCCAGAGTGGCCTTCTTGGTGAAGATGCCCTCCTTCAACACTCCTCTGTGGGAGAGTATTACCAATACCAAACCCATGAGCACCAATGGAATACTAAGCCATTGCCCCATATCCAAAGACATGCCTCTTTCGAAATCGACCTGTTCTTCCTTGATGAATTCGATGAGAATGCGCACCCCAAAAAGCGCTATCAGCCACCAACCGAAAAGACGGCCATTGTGCAGTTTGCCATCCTTCTTGATGTATGTGACAAAGCAACACAGAAAAATAATGAAATAGCTGAGCGACTCATAAAGTTGCGTGGGATGCTTGGGGACGGTCTCTCCGTTGCGCTCAAAAACAAAACCCCACGGCAGAGAAGTCTCCACACCATATATTTCGCTGTTGAAAAGATTGCCCAAGCGGATAAAAGCCCCACCTAAGGCCACCACAATCACCAACCGGTCAAAGACCCACCAGGCATTCATCCTGTACTTGCGGCAATAGAGCCAAATCATCAGGATGACCGCAATGGCAGCACCGTGGCTGGCTAGCCCCTGATAACCGGTAAACTGACCGGTTTTTATGTTGAAGGGCAAGAATATCTCCAACCAATGTTCCGAAGTGCAAAAGTAGTCCGGTTCATAGAACAGGCAATGCCCCAAACGGGCACCCACTAGCACGGCCAAGAACATCCATATCACCAGCGAGTCGAGGTACGTCGAATTTACCTTCTCGTGCTTATATACCCAGCTGAGAATGATGTACCCGAACAGAAAGGCAAATAGGAAGCCCAGTGAGTAATATCGCAACCCGAAACTACCAAGGTGAAATATCACCGGGTCAACATTCCAATGTACAAAATTAAGAAGCATATCTGTTTTCTCTACCCGAATCGATGAGGCTCTTGCCATAAAAGCCCCATCGAATCACTTTTTCTATAACATTACTTGGCGTAGTTGACAGCGCGGGTCTCGCGGATGACGGTTACCTTGATTTGGCCGGGATAGGTCATCTCGTTCTGAATTTGGCGCGAAAGGTCAAAACTTAGCTTGGTGGCCTCCACATCGCTCACCTTTTCGGCACCAACAATGACGCGCAACTCGCGGCCAGCTTGAATGGCGTAGGTCTTGACAACTCCAGGATAGGTCATGGCCATGTCCTCAAGCTTCTTCAATCGGTTGATATACGCCTCCACTACTTCGCGGCGTGCACCTGGGCGTGCACCGCTGATGGCATCGCAGACCTGAATAATCGGGGCAATAAGCGAGGTCATCTCTATCTCATCGTGGTGGGCACCAATGGCATTGCATACATCGGGGTGCTCCTTGTACTTCTCTGCCAACTTCATACCAAAGATTGCGTGCGGCAGTTCGGGGTCGGTCTCAGGCACCTTGCCTATGTCGTGCAACAAGCCGGCTCGTTTGGCCAGTTTGGGGTTCAGCCCCAACTCGGCAGCCATAGTAGCGGCCAAATTGGCCACCTCTCGGCTGTGCTGCAACAAATTCTGACCATAAGAGGAACGGTACTTCATGCGGCCCACCATGCGTATCAACTCGTGATTCATATTGTTGATGCCAAGGTCGATACATGCACGTTTGCCAACTTCGGCAATCTCTTGCTCTATCTGTCTGCGGGTCTTGGCAACCACCTCCTCAATACGGGCGGGGTGAATTCGGCCATCGGTAACTAGCTTATGCAGCGACAAGCGGGCAATCTCGCGCCGGACGGGGTCGAAACCACTAAGGATGATGGCGTCGGGCGAGTCGTCGATAATCACTTCCACTCCGGTGAGGGACTCCAGCGCACGGATGTTGCGGCCTTCGCGACCGATAATGCGGCCCTTGACCTCTTCATTCTCAAGGTTGAACACACTGACAGTGTTCTCTACCGCAGTCTCCGTGGCGGTACGTTGAATGGACTGGATAACAATTTTCTTGGCTTGCTCGTTGGCGGAGATTTTGGCTTCTTCCACAATGTCCATGATGCCTGTTGCAGCATCGGATTTTGCCTCTTCGGTCATCATTTCCACCAAGTGTTGCTTGGCCTCATCGGCAGTCATGCCGGCAATATGCTCTAGCTTTTCGATGCTTTCGTTGTACACCTTTTCAACTTCGGCCTGCCGTTTGCGTAGCACTTCAATCTGATTGTTCAAGTTCTCGCTCACCTGCTTCAACTCCTCGCTCTTTTTTTGTAGGTCGCCAACCTTTTGGTTGAGGGTGTTTTCGCGTTGTTTGAGCTTGCTTTCCTGCTCTCGTAGGGAAGCATTGCGCTCGCTCACTTGCTTCTCGTGCTCACTCTTCAACTGCACAATCTTTTCCTTGGCTTGCAGGATCTTGTCCTTCTTGATAATCTCGCCTTTCTCCTCGGCGTCTTTCAGCACATCATTGCCCCTCTCTATCATCTTCTCACCTTTGGCCAATAACTTGTTGTTTTCAATCCTGGAGGCGGCAACAAAGCCTGCAACTGCGCCCACGATAATTCCGATAACGATTCCTAATATTATGTTCATCTGTGATAGTTTTTTTGTGGGACTGCCGCTACGCAAAGGACCTTTCCGAAACAAGAGAGGCTTTTCCAAAAAAAATCCTGCACTTGAACCCTCCGGGAGTTATGGTAAACTCTGGACTGTTAGGATTTGAGTGCCGGGTGTCTCAGTTATACAACCTACCCACCCCTGAGCTTACTCGGTTTGTAAATGGTGTTGAGTTTACAAACTGTTTTGGGTCAAATGCAGGATATTCGTTATAGTATCAAGTCGCTGCCGGAACCTGTGAGGGCCAACCCCACCGCCCAACAGAAATCTAGTTACAAGTCAACTTAGTGTCAAGCAGATTGTTTATGTCGGTGAGCCTTGCTCCAAGCCTGCCGTCTACAAATTGCTCGCGGTTTTGCAACTGCAACAATTCGGTTACCTTGGTCAACGCCACCATTGCCAACAAATCCTGACGGTCGTTGTAGGCATACATCTTCCCGTAATCCCGTGCCTGAGAGTCTATCCGGCTAGCGGCTTGACGCAGAAACTGCTCGTCATCAGGCCTCACTTTCAGCTTGTAGGGTCTATCCAAAATGTAAACTGTGGCTGGTATTTCGTTCATTTTCTATGTCTATACTCTATGTGCTTGGTTACTCCGATTTGTTGATCAACGACAAACTTTTATCTATGCTTCGTATCAGTTGGTTTATCTTAAGTTTTATCTCTGCAGAATCGCCCTTTTGAGCTAGCCTGTTCCCGAGTTTTAATATATTGTTCTGTTCTCTTAAATTGTTAATTACTACATTGTTGTTATCTATCTGCTTTTGCAACTCTTGGCATCGCTCTGCCCAATTGCGCTCCGAAACTCGCAGGCGGTCGTTCTCTCCAATCAGCTCCCGAACCTTCCGTTCGATCTCTGCGACAGCGGCTTCATAATCAAACATGGCAACACCGTTTCATGCTACAAAAATCGATGCAAAATTACGATTTTTTTTGAATGTGTGCAAAAATATTTTATTATCGATTTACATATATTAGAGCAATATATTATCTTTCAACTATTTGCAATGTAAAATATTGTGCCCGGTAAGTGCATCATCTTTCCCAAACACCTCTAAAAAACATCGTCCTCTGCGGTTCATTGACCGCTATACATTGTCCTCTGCACGCGCACACCATCCTCCCTGTCCCATTTCAGAAACTTGTTGTCAAAAACAATTCTTCCCAATCCGCAAAACTGCATCGAACCCTCCTCTGGCGCTATCAGCAATGCCGGCCGCCCGCCTGCACCTTTGTCGTAGTCGTAACGATTGGAGGAACCCACCCAAACAGCCCCTTCGTTCAGTTGTATGTTCACCCCCTCACGCAACCGCACACTCCCCGTCAAATAACGCCCCACTTCAAAGACCAAGGTGCCGCCGCCCCGTTCCCAAATATAGTCGACAGCCTTTTGTATCGAGTTGGTGTTGAGGGTAGTGCCATTACTCTTGCACCCAAACATCGAAGCTTTGTATAGGGTTGCCCCTTCTGTATAGGGCGAACTGTTGTCCTGCGCCCAAACAATTCCTAAGCTAGTCGGCAAAGGGGTAGCATCCTCCTTGCTTTCGGCTCTCTGATGTTGCACGCGCACGCCCTTGGAGTCGTTCTCCACTTGCGCGCAGTTATTGGCTACCACCTGCGGAATCCGCAACCGGCCCAGCTCGCTTCTCAGCTCAATGTCGTCCAGCACAAGGCCATTTACGTCATCCGCCACAATGGCTGGCCGATAGTCCACACCCCCCACCTGCAAGAGGACATTCCTAAAGGTGATCTTGTCCGCGTGGCGCAGATAAAACCCCCATGCAGGCAATTCTTTCCACATCGAAAATTCCGGATAACGTTTTTCCCATTCGGGAATGGAGGCCAGCTCTCCCGGGCTGCATCCCCGATAGGCATAGGTGCTGTCGGCACCTCCGGGATAGACTATCCGCACATTCTCCAACAACACGTTCTGTATCCGATAATTCGGGGTGCCCACTATAGAGGAGGGCGAAACGTTGCGTGGCAGGTCCTCTACGGGTCCCTCATAGCTGTAGCCCGCGTCGGGCTTGTCCAATGGCACTTCCACATAAACATTCCGCAACGTGATGTTTTTCAGGCAAGGCGCATCTTTGCCCACCATCCGTTCGCCTATGCGTAGGAAAACAGGGTTGCCTGTATGCACTGCCCTCAAATTGTCCACCACAACATCTTCCACCGTGGCTCCGTCCACGCTTGCAATGGTGATGGCGCTGCGGTATGTGTCGCGGATGGTGATATTCGAAAATCTGAAATGGCGGAATTTGCCACGTGTTGCAGTGCCAAACTTGATGCCATTGGCCGAGCTGCGACCCGTACAATTCTCCATCACCACATTCTGGCAGATGCCATCGGGGCTGTGACTCTTGAAGCAAAAGGCGTCGTCGGCAGCGTCTACATTGCAGTTGCGGATGGTTACATCGCTGCAGTCCACAATATCCATCCCATCGTTGTTCCAATAGCATTTGCTGTCCACAGTCTGATTTTCTATCAGCAGCCCCCGGCATTGGTCGTATTGTTGGTTCCAGCTGCCGGGGTTGCGCAAGGCTATGCCGCTAACGGCAACGTTCACGCATTCGCGAAAATGGATATTTTCCGGCCTGTTGCCTTCGTTGGGGCGGTCGTATTTCAGCGGGTCTTTCACCAGCCCCATGTGGATGTACTCCACCATTTGGTTGGCTACCTCCCATCCGCGCCCGTCTATGGCACCCCCGCCAGTAATGGCAATGTCGTGTTGTTTTACGGCAAAAAGCAACGCTGTCCAGCCACAGTAAGGGTCTTTCACGTAGTCAAACGGATTCAGCGAGCCTAGTAGGGTAGCCCCTTCGTCCAGATGCAGGGCCACACCGCTCTTTAGGTATAGCGTCCCAGTTACAAATCTTCCCGCCGGCACCGCCACTGTTGCCCGTTGCCCCGTCCGGGCATACCACGCTCCGGCGCTGTCAATCGCTCCTTGCAAACTCCCTGTGTTCAATCTCACCCCGTCGCCCATTGCTCCAAACTCCTCCACGCGGAATATCCTCTGCCCCCACATACATGTCATTACTGTCAGCGCCATTGCAAAAGTAATTGCTTTCCTCATAATGCTGTTTTCTCAAAAGGTGACCCCACGAATTATTTTATCTTTCAAATCATCTCTCAGCGGGCCAGATGGCTAAAAGAATTCAATCGTTCCGTCAATCCCCACCAGCCCAGCTTTGGTTGTGGGCACATTGCGCTTAAGGACAAAGTGTTGCACAACCTTGTCATCAGTAAGCGTGTGCACATAGTTGTTCAGGGTTGTTGTCACTTGCACCTCTATCGTGTTCAGCCCTTTGTGCAGCAAGCCCGCAAGATTTGTGTAGATGCGTCTCCCGTACCATTTCGTTCCGCAAGCTACTCCATTCACCCGCACTTCGCAGATATCGTACACCTCGCCCAGGTCCAGTCCGCTTATCTGCTCTGGTGTCAAGGAATCCCCATCGGTGGTATTGATGTTCTCTAGGCTGAACTGGGCTGTGTAGGTCGCCACCCCAGAGAAGTCCCTAAAGTCGGTCTCCCGCAAATCGCACAGCCGTGGCAATATCGTCTCGCGCGTCCAGCCCAAGGTGGCATGGTGCAGCGAAAGGTGCCACTCCATTGGCACGGTGTATCGGTGCCGCTCTCCAGTGTACTCCGGCATCCATCGTGGGGCCGTCGAATCCTTTGCAGTGCTCTTTTCCAAAAGGATCAGCAGGCTCTCCGCCGGAGGCAGGCAAAGCCGAAATTGTGCCCCGACTGTTGGTTCGCCTACACTGTCGCAACCACCAAAGTGCAAATCCAGTCGGCTCTTTTCCCCCGTGTTGCAGTCATATGCCCAGGCACTCCGCCCCTCCAGCAACTCCTCTCGAAACGCTATTGTCGAGCTCACCGTCTCACTAAGGTGCGCATTCACAAACAGGAAGATGTCATCACTTCCGTCGTTCCGGTAATGGTTCTGCAGCAAAAAACGGTTCGGCTGGCAAACCGTTATGGCATGTGGCAGCCCAAGCTTGCGCTGCTGTTGGCCATACCACTTTAGGTAGTTGCGCTCCTTTAGGTTGGGCACTGCCACCACGCAAACAGGCAAGTTGGCAAATGCCGCTGGCACCTCGGGCGCAAACACGGTATCGTCCGTAATCACCAGCAGCGACCGGTAGCTTCGCTGGCCCACTGTCATCCCTCCGCTGCTATAGCTTGCCTTGCGCAACTGCCGTAGCGTTACAAAATCGCAGTTGCCGCCATTCTTGTGCACCGCCTCCCACAGCAGTTGCGGCACCTCGTAGCGGCTCCCTTTGGGGTAATTGGGAAATGGCTCGGTCTGCACGCCACATTCCGCCCATAGCTCCTCGTCGGGCACCAAGATGGCTATGTCGCTCTGCAGGTCGGCACGTTGCAGCACAGCACTCATGCGGGCCCGGTACTCGTTGAGCAAATGAAAGTAGGGCCACCAGCTGTTCTTTTCGCTGTAATAGCTACCGTATTGCACCCAGCCGGGGAATCCCGCCTCGGGCGGACTGTAGTTGAACCCATGCCAAACCGAGTGTGTGGTGCCGCTGGCAGCACTCATGTCCGACCCTAGCTTCAACAGTTCCAATGTGGTTTCGAATACGCGGTAGGTGTTGGTCATCTCCTCGGCACTCACCACGCGGCGGCCACTCTGGTGGGCGGCTGAGGAAACGTACTTGTTTATCATCGTGTAGGCACGTCCGCGGCGGTAGTCGTCGTCGGGCATCTCTTCTCCCACGCGGTGGCGCAGATAGTTGGTGGTCCAGCTCTCCCCTTCGGGTATGTCGTAGCCCAGCGAGCTCTCTAGCGGAAAGAACCCACGCCCGTAGGCCTGTGCCCTCGACTGCACCCCCTGCTCCCTGCACCATTGGAGGAAGGTTTCGGTGTAGCGCTCCTGCAGCAGTTGCGCCTTGGTGAGTTCAAAGTCGTGGCGCACCCGTTGCACCTCCCTCTTGAACTCGGGCGACTGCTTGGCGCCATATTCGTAGCTTAGAACCTCGCCCAAACGCCCCACCTCGAACATGGTAAAGGGTAGCCATGGCATCAGGTCGTACCCCCAACGGCTCTTGAACTGCTCGGCAAAATCGGTGGTCCAGTTGCACCCTTCCAGCTCCATGCTATCCACAAAATAGGCGCTGAGCCACTTGCTCATTGGCCCCAACCGTTGCTCCAATTTCTGCCGCATGTGGTCCAGATAATGCCGCACGGCTAGCTGGTTCATGTGGTCTAGGATAGGCCCCGACGCCCCTGGCGCGCCATTGATAACGCTAGCAAAGGAGCGGCATCGCACCAAGGCATATAGTAGGTATTTCCCACTGCCAGAGGAATGCCACGGGCCGGCCGCAATAACAGTTTTGGGTACTGTAATGGTGTCTCCCTCGGGCAGGTGGAGATTACACCGCTGCCCAATGTGGCGAACCGTGTCGGGCACAACAAAAAGGTCCACCAATTCAAATTCCCTATCTTTGTTTGGCACAGTGACCTTGGGGTCCACAGCATCAAAAATCTCCTGTTTGGTAATGCTAAAGGCATCCGCCATTGGGCCTGCCCAGCTCACTTCGGTTACGTAAGTTAGCATCACCTGAGCCCGCTCCTCCATAGGCAAGGTCTCCATGCCAAAGGGCCATCCGCTACCCACTAGCAGGTCGCAGCCTAGGCCCAGTTTCTTTGCCTGGCGTAGCGTCACTTCTAGGGCATTCAGCCATTCTTCGCCCAACCATGGCAACGAGGGCAGCCCAAGGCTGTCGCACCGCTTCCCCGGGAATTCTATGGGGTTGATCTCCACTCCGCCTACCCCTGCGTCCTTCAGCAGCCGTAGCTCCCGCTTCAATTCGGTGGTATCCACTTTGTCACCATTCCACCACCAGCGTACCCACGGCCTGCACGAATCTTCTACGTCCGAAGGGGCTTTCTGGGCTCCCGCCGCCGCAGGTAGCAGCAGCACCGCGAGTAATATAGGCAAACACTTTCTGAACATTTGATGCACGTTTATAGAACCCTCCAACGATGTACTTTCTCTGAACACTCGATTTCGGCCAAATGGCTTAGTAGCCGAAATACTTTTCTTGACTTAAGTCGAAATACTTTTCTGGCGTATGGTTTCGCCAATCCGCTTCTTGTTGCTTGGCCCTAATTGGGTCGGCCAGCCCAAGCGCTGGATTTGACGGTGCAAAGATACAAATTTTTCCCCACACAACAAGCTTTTTCTCGCAATTCGGCCCGTATTTGCTAGGATGTGCGGGCAGTAAAGGGCGCTACTGCTCCCCTTGTAGGGGGGCGGTCGCGCCACGGTGGGTCCAGTGTGGGGTCGCTCTTTTGTTTACCTTTTGTTTAGGTTTCTTTTACTTTTCTTTTACTCTTTATTTACCTAACATAAACAAAAGGTAAATAAACGGTAAAAGAAAGGTAAACAAAAGGTAAACAAAAGAGCGACCTTACATACAAGCCACCCATACCTTTCCCATACCGCTGCTATGCCTTTCCCATACCGCTGCTATGCCTTTCTTATGCCTCTGCTATGCCTTTTCCATACCTTTCCTATGCCTCTGTTATGCCTTTCCCATGTCGATGTCACGTCTGTGCTATGCTTCGCCTATGCCTACCTGGGGCCATGATTTCCCCAAACACGTTGCCGTCCAACTCGTCCGAAAAGAGGAGTCGCCCATAAGGCTACCCGATGCTTTGGAAAAAACTTTCCTACAGTTCCGAACATTTCCCTTATATTTGCAAAGGATGGATACTTTTCCTTTTTGCATTCAAAACAACAGCACAACGTTGATATAGAATACATTATGCATTGCTCGAAAAATTCCTACACCTGTGCCCAAAGCAAGTATGCCCGGCGGGAGAGCCGGCCCGGCAACCCACTTGCAGGTGCGTGCCTTGTGCTGGTGGCTGGGGCGCTAGGGCGCTTGGGGTTTGGGCTTTGCTCAGTATAGCAGTGATTTGACCAAAGTTTCTGATTTGATGAAAAAAACAACCTTTCTGCTTGCCCTCCTTACCGTCCTATTTGCTGCGGTTCAGGGCCAAAACAAGTCCGGCATTGTAGCCCCGAGGACCAATGCCACCTACGTCAATGTTTTTATTGGCAGCAATGGCATGGGCCATACTTTCCCCGGAGCGTGCTTCCCTTACGGCTCGGTGCAACTGAGCCCCGACACCGACACCGTCCCCCACAACATCCGTGGGGTCTATCAGCCCCGTGCCTATGATTACTGCGCCGGTTACCAATATCGCGACAGTACCATTGTTGGCTTCAGCCACACCCATTTTTCCGGCACCGGTCATGGCGACCTAGGTGATATCCTTGTCATGCCCTACACAGGCAAAACCCTGTTGCACCCCGGCACCAAGGACGACCCCGACAGCGGCTATCGCCAGCGCTACCACCACTGCACCGAGTCCGCCCGCCCGGGCTACTACGCCGTCACCCTAGAGGACAGCAAGATCGAGTGCGAGCTTACCGCCACCGAGCACTGTGGTGTGCACCGCTACACCTACCCCAAAGGTGCCGACCAAAAATTTATTCTCGACCTCAGCCACGGCATCTACAACTACGATGGCAAGGTCCTTTGGGCGCAGTGCAACGTGCTGACCGACAGCGGGCAGCAACCTCGCCAGATTATCACCGGCTACCGCATCACCAACGGCTGGAGCCGCACCAACTACACCTATTTTGCCATCTATGTGAACAAACCCATACGGCACTACGGTTGCCGTGACTTTGGGCCGCACAACTACAATGGCTTTTGGGGGCGGTTCGACACTGAGCACGACTTCCCCGAAATGGGTGGCAGAAAGCTGGTTGCGTGGTTTGAGCTCGACAGCCAAGGCGACCAAAGCCTCGAAATGGTTGTGGCCCTCTCTGCCATCAGCGCCGAGGCAGCCCGCAACAATCTGCTGCACGACCTCAACCTCTACGCTCAGGACTGTGCGCCGGGCCATTACTTCGACTGCCTGCTCCAGTACAACGAGCAGGCATGGAATCGTTACCTCGACCGTTTTACTGTTCAGGGAGGCGAGGATGCCAAGACCATGTTCTTTACCTCGCTCTACCACACTTTGGTCAACCCTTCGCTCTATATGGATGCCGATGGCCGTTACCGGGGGATTGACCAGGAGGTCCACACCACTGCGGGGCGCGGCACCAACTACACCGTCTTTTCGGTTTGGGACACCTACCGAGCCTTTCACCCCCTCATCACCCTACTCGATGGTACTTTGTGCAACGATATCGTTGCCAGCTTCTACCGCCACTACGAGCAGAGCCCTCACCACATGCTTCCCGTATGGAGCCATATGGGCAACGAGAACTGGTGCATGATAGGCTACCACGGGGTTTCGGTCCTTGCCGATGCCTTGAGCAAAGGGTTCACTGGCGGGTACTCCCCCTCGCGCCTGGTAGAGGCCATGAAGCGGACCGCCAATTGCAGCTACTACAGCAATACTGCCGCCTATTGCAAGCTAGGGTACGTTCCTTTTGAGCTCAACCGTAGCGCCACTTCCGTCACCCTTGAGAATGCCTATGAGGACTGGTGCATCTACCATACCCTTTTGCAGCAAAAAGCCGCCGATGCCGATATCGAAGCCTACCGACAGCGCGCCCTAAACTACAAAAATGTGTTCGACCCCGAGTTGGGCATGGTCCGTGCACGCCACGCCGATGGCAGCTGGAAGTCGCCCTACAGCCTCCTCTCCACCAGTGGCGAGGGGCTGATAGAGGGCAACGCCTGGAACTACAGCTTTTACGTGCCCCACGACGTCAACGGGCTCATGGGGCTGATGGGCGGCAAAGAGGCTTTTGCAAGGAAACTCGATACCCTCTTTAGCATGTACTTGCCCGACCAGTTTTTTGCCGAAACCGAAGACGTTACCCGTGAGGGCATGTTGGGTGGCTACGTCCACGGCAACGAGCCCAGCCACCACATACCCTACCTTTATGTGTGGACCGCCCAGCCTTGGAAGACGCAGTATTGGGTGCGCGAAATCATGAACCGGATGTACCGCAACCACATCGATGGCCTTTGCGGCAATGACGACTGCGGCCAGATGTCGGCGTGGTATCTCTTTAGTGCCATGGGGTTCTATCCTGTCTGCCCCGGCAGCGGGCAGTATGTCCTCGGGGCGCCCTATTTGCCTTACATCAAGGTAACCCTTGCCAATGGGCAGACGCTCGAAATCAAGGCGCCCAAGGTTAGCGACAAGAACCGCTACATCCGTCAGGTCCGCCTCAACGGCAAGCCCCTCGATAGGGCCTACCTCACCCACCAGCAGATTCTAGAGGGTGGCATTCTTGAGTTCGACATGGCATCGCGGCCCAACAAAAATCTTTTCCAGTCCCCCGAGGCAAAACCCTATTCGCTTTCCGATTCTAAGTAGCAGGGCAGTGGGGCAGGCGCTCCCTAGGGCGGGAGCAGTGCCCTTGGCATGTCCAGCGGTTGTTGCCTCGCTTGGGGCAGGCAGCCACAAAAAGTCAAAATAATGAGCCAAATGGTTTTTTTTTCGTATCTTTGGAAATTGGAGCCGCGAGGCTTTATTGTCAAAAAACAGTAAATATCAATTATTTAAAAACGCATAATGAAAATATTAGTTCTTAATTGCGGCAGTTCGTCAATCAAATACCAGCTGATTGACATGGACAACAATGCCGAGGTGATGGCCAAAGGTTTGCTTGAGCGCATCGGTTTGGAAATGGGCGAATTCACACACAAGTATCACGGCGAGAAACACTACGAGCAGTTGCCCATCCCCGACCATACCGCTGGCATCAAGATTGTGCTCAACGCGTTGGTCGACCTCAAGATGGGGGTTATCAAGGACTTTAAGGAGATTGGTGCTGTTGGCAACCGCATAGCCCATGGCGGTGAGGTTTTTGACAAGAGCGTGATTATCGATGACAGGGTTATCGATACCATCAAGTCGCTTACGCATTTGGCGCCTTTGCACACTCCCGGCAACCTAGCCGGCATCTACGCCATGCGCGAGGTGTTGCCCGAAGTTCCGCAAGTGGCAGTGTTCGACACCGCGTTCCATAGCACCCTGCCCCCCAAGAGCTACCTCTACGGGTTGCCCTACGAGTATTACCAAAAATATGGCGTGCGCCGCTATGGCTTCCACGGCACCAGCCACCGCTATGTAGCAGAGAAAGCTGCCAAGATGATTGGCAAGGACTGGACGAAACTGAACATCATCAGCTGTCACTTGGGCAGCGGAGCCTCCATTGCCGCAATCAAGCAGGGCAAGAGTTTCGACACCACTATGGGCATGACTCCTTTGGAGGGCCTGATTATGGGTTCGCGCCCTGGCGATGTCGACCCCGGTGTTATCGAGTTCATTATCAAGAAGGAAATTGTGGAGAACGGCAAGAGTTGGCAGGATGTCAGCACCATGCTCAACAAGCAGTGCGGCTTGGTAGGCATCAGTGGTGGCAAACAGGACATGCGCGACATCCGTGCTGGCCGTGACGCTGGCGATGAGCGTTGCACATATGCTTTTGACATGTTTGCGCAGCGTGTAAAACGCTACATTGGAGGTTATATGGCCGAGATGGGTGGTTGCGACCTGTTGCTTTTCACCGGCGGCATTGGCGAGAATGCTTGGTTCATGCGCCGTCCTATCCTAGAGAATATGGAATGCTTGGGCATCAGCGTCGACCTCAGCCTCAGCGACAACAAGATGGGCGAGGACCTCATCCTCAGCACCCCCGACTCCAAGGTGGCTGTGGCGGTGGTAACAACCGATGAGGAGTTTGTGATAGCCAGCGATACCTACAATCTGGTAAAATAGCCAAAGACCGATACAGAGGGGGGCTACCGCGGGCCTAGGGCCCATAGAGGCAGTAGCCCCCTTTGGTAGCGGTGGCGCGCTAGCGTGGTTTGCGCAGGATGTAGTGCTTGCCAAAGTGGGGGAAATGGAGCCGGCAAAACGGGCAAAACGGGCAAGCTGGGCAATGTAGGAAACATAAGCAAACATAAGGCATGCTGTATATGACGATAAGAAAAAAAGCTGCAATTCTGTTGGCAGTGCTCTCCTTGGCGGGCATGGGCGCCCGAGCGCAGTATTCCGTGGACAACAAAAAGGCAGTAAGTGAGTTCGAAAAGGGGCAGATGCTGCTAGATTCCAAGCCCGACAAGGCTTTGGACCATTTTCGCAAGGCGCTGAAGGTTGCCCCTGATTTTGCCGAAGTAAGGTTAACAATGGCCGCCTGGTACATGGAGCACGACAGCCTCGACCAGGCCCAGCAACATTTGGAGGCCTTCCTACAGAGCGACAAAAACAGGCACAAGCGCTGGAGCGCTACCGCCCAGCACGACCTCGACTGCATCGCTTTCCGCCGCAGTGCCATGGCTAGTCCGGTACCTTTCACCCCCGAGAATCTTGGCGCAGGCGTGAACAGTGCCGACGACGAATATCTGCCTACCCTCACGGCCGATGGCACGACCTTGATTTTTACCCGCTACAACCGCCCTGCTATGGCGGAAGATTTTTTTTGCAGCCATCGGAAGGAGGGCGAATGGGGGAAGGCCGTGCGCATGGCGGAGCCACTGAACAGCCCCGAGAACGAGGGCGCAGGCTGCATCTCGCAGGACGGGCGCATCCTCTATTTTACCGCCTGCGGACGCAAGGACGGCATGGGGCGGTGCGACCTGTACATCTCCTACCGCAAAGAGGATGGTTGGTCTCGCCCGCAGAACCTCGGGCCTGCCGTGAACACAGGTGGATGGGAGTCGCAACCCTGTCTCTCCATCGACGGAAAGACCCTCTATTTTGTGAGCGACCGCAAGGACGGCATGGGCGGCAAGGACATCTGGCGCAGCCAGCTTGTGGACGGGCAATGGAGCAAACCAACGAACATGGGCCCCGGCATCAACACCGAGGGGGATGAAATGAGCCCGTTCATTTCCTTTGACGACCAAACTTTCTATTTCTGCAGCAACGGTCGCATAGGCATGGGGGGGTTGGATCTTTTTGTGTGCCGCCGCACGGGCGACACCACTTGGAGCGAGCCTCAGAACTTGGGTTACCCCATCAACACCAAAGGCGACGAGAGCTCGCTGATAGTGAGCCCGGACGGCAGTACTGCCATTTTCTCCAGCGACAAGTTTGGAGGTCAGGGAGGCTTGGACCTCTACAGTTTTGCCTTGCCCGAGCAGGTACGTTCGAAGCCGGTGGAGTATAGGGAGGAGATTACCGAGGTGGCCCCCGAGCTGGAAGTGGGCGAGAGCATTACGCTAAAGAATGTCTTCTTCCAAACAGGCCGATACGCGTTGTTGGAGGTTTCGATAGTGGAGCTGGACAAAGTGGTGGAGATGATGCAAAAGCACCCCACGATGCGCATAGAACTGGGCGGGCATACCGACAACGTTGGGCGCGCGGAAGCCAACCAAAAACTTTCGGAGCAACGTGCCCGTGCCGTGTACGACTACCTAGTAAGCAAGGGCGTTGCGCCCAATCGCCTCACCTACAAAGGCTACGGCCAAACCGAGCCAGTGGCTGACAACAGCACTGAGGAGGGTCGCCGTCAGAACAGGCGCACGGTGTTTACGATTTTGGAAAAATGAGTTGAAGCAGCCGGCGAGCAGGTGCGTGGAGCTTTTAGGAGGTGCCCCAAAGCAATGAGCGCCACAAGCTGACAGGAAAAACAAATCCCACAAAGACACGGAAAAACAAATCCCACAAATACCATGAAAAAGAAAGTGATAGTACTGACAGGAGCCGGCGTGAGCGCCGAAAGTGGAATAAGCACATTCCGCGACAGCGACGGCCTATGGGAACATTATCGTGTGGAGGATGTGGCCACCTATAGCGCCTACGAGCACAACCCCACGCTGGTGCTGGACTTCTATAATCAACGCCGCCGCGAACTCTTCAAGGCCCAGCCCAACGAGGCGCACCGCCAACTGGTTCGGGTGGAAGAGAAATACGATGTGCACATCATCACGCAAAACATCGACAACTTGCACGAGCGCGCAGGCTCGACGCAGGTGTTGCACCTGCATGGCGAGCTGACCAAAGGGCGCAGCGATAGGGACGAGCGCCTGATTGTGGAAATTGGCAACAGGGATATCCTACTTGGCGACAAAGCCCCCGACGGAGCCCAGTTGCGGCCTCACATAGTGTGGTTTGGCGAAGCCGTGCCCAACATCGAGCCCGCGTCGCTGCTGTGCCAATCGGCGGACTACTTTATTGTGATAGGCACCTCCATGAACGTCTACCCTGCGGCGGGGCTTATCCACTATGTGCCCAAAAGCGCGCCATGCTATTTGGTGGACCCCAAGGCAGTGCCTATCTCGAGGCCTATCACCGTCTTTTGTGAGAAGGCGGGCACCGGGGTAAAGAAGGTGGTGGACGAGCTTTTGGCAAAAGAATAACAACAAAAAAAACGAACAACAAATCAGTAAAATCAATAATGATGAAAAAAATCTTATCCCTTGCCCTGCTGCTTTGCAGCGTTGCGGTGCTGAACGCACAAACCCAAATTGGTTTCGTCTACGACGGCACCACTTATCAGAATGGCGATACCCTGGTGGTTACATGCCAAAAGACTGCCAGCCAAATCGAATCCATCGATTTTGTCAACCAAACCTCCGACAAGTTGAGCCAATTGGTTGTGACCATGACCGAGGTAGAGCGCAACGGTTTTGAGGCTTGGGGCCTGTGCACAACGGTGTGCGTGTCCAGCCTCACCAGTGCCCCCTTTAGCATTGCCGCTGGCGGCACCTTCGATGGCTTTAGCATCGATGTTTCGATTGACCAGGAGGTGGAGCGCCCATTTGGCGTTTACACCATGCAGGTTTCCAATGGCACCTTTACCAGCAGCGTGGTAGTCCGCTTCCAGGCTTATACCGAGGCTGTTGGCATCGATGACGTGCTAGCCGGCAGCAGCGTAAAGGCCTATCCCAATCCTGCCACCAGCCAGTTTGGCGTCAGCTACAGCGTGCAGCAGCCCTCCACGCTGGTCTTCTACGACCTTGGGGGCCGCCTGGTGCGCCAGATGCCCATTAGCGGCAATGGCACCTTGGGTGTGGCGGACTTGCCCAGCGGCGTGTACGCCTACGGCATCCTCAGTGGCAAGAGCCGCAGCCAGATGCAAAAGCTTGTTGTAAAATAGCATTGCAGCTGTTCGAAAAGGCAGTCTCTTGCAGTAAGGTAGGTCCACCCCACGCAGCGGAGTGGGCCTACTGTGTTCTAGATTACAAAATTGCGGCGCGGTAGGGCTCAAAGGGATGTGCAATGCATGCCCCTACGGGCTTTACCCAGAGGGTAACAAAATAGCAGCAATATGGCAATAAAGAAATCGGAACTCTATAGCACTCTCTTCGAAAGTTGCAACAAACTCCGTGGCGGCATGGATGCCAGCCAATACAAAGATTTCTCTCAAAAGGAACTTGCCCAACAACTTGGAAAGAGTTTCAATACGGTGAATGCCTATTGCTGCAACAGGCAACAACCGTCATTGGAGCAACTGAACAAGATAGCAGAAATTCTTTCTGTGAAGATGAAAGACCTTATTGTGGATAATTGATTGGCAGAACTATGACACCAGAAGAAAAGGCAAGGGTCAAAATAGACCAATGGTTTGCAGATGCAGGATGGAAAGTGGTGAATCGTGATGAATACGAACCTACCATCACTGCAGCTGCCATTCGTGAAGGATTGCTCAAAGGCAATCTGGAAGCAGATTATTTCCTGTTCATCAATGGGAAAGCAGTAGGTGTGCTCGAAGCGAAACGCGAAGAGATTGATATTTCTTCCGGCATGGTAAGCGAGCAAGTTGTTACTTATGCCAAGAGTGTGCCTGATTGCTACCAAGCATGGGAAAGACCGTTGCCTATCCTTTACAAGTCAAACGGCAAAGAAATCGAGTTTCTTGATTATCGAAAGCGCGAAACTACAACATGGGAAACAATCAACCGTATCCATACTCCAAAGGAAATAGCAAACATATTGGGTATGGAAGATCCATTCTCCGGACTACCTACTTTGAATAAAAAGGGACTTCGTGACTGCCAGTATGAAGCCGTCACTGAATTGGAGAAAAGTTTCCGCACCGGTCAGAACCGCGCCTTGATGGTATTGGCTACAGGTGCAGGAAAAACTTATACAGCTTGTCTAACTGCCTACCGAATGTTGAGTTACACACCGATGCGCCGTATTCTTTTCCTTGTTGACCGCAACAACCTCGGCAGGCAGGCAGAAACAGAGTTTGGTACATTCCGCCTGACAGAGAACGGCGATGCCTTCAACACCATTTTTACGGTAAACAGACTGAAATCGGCAACCGTCCCATCAGACAGCAACGTCGTCATCAGCACCATCCAGCGACTTTTCTCTCTCTTGAAAGGAGAAGAGATAACCG
>CAZAAK010000017.1:0-34146 GCA_964483145.1 uncultured Bacteroidaceae bacterium | reverse complement strand
ATTTTTCTTTCTGCAACCTATGCGGTTGTCTAAAATTCCGGGAGTATTATATGAGAAGTGTCAGCCCTAATTTTGGTCAGCCGAAAAATTTTACCGGACAGCAATAATTTTGGGCAAAAAAGATAGAAAAAAAATGGCTGACATTTCGTAAAAAGTGTCAACCATAATTTTGTCGAAGCAAAAAAATTTTACCGGACAGCAAAAAATGCAAAACACATTTCATATTAAGCCCTCTACCGCCATTCTATACCCTTCCAACCCCATTCCACAAATTACCCCTTTGCAGGCATCGCTCAGTAAAGAATGCCGCCGATATTCCTCCCGCGCATAAATATTGCTGATATGTACCTCTATTACTGGGGCGGTGACACTAGCAATAGCATCGTGTATTGCCACGCTAGTATGGCTATACCCTCCTGCATTCAACACAATGCCGTCATAAGAGAATCCTACCTCTTGTATCTTGTTAATAATTTCTCCCTCGACATTGCTCTGATAATAATCAACAAAAACATTGGGGAATGATATCCGCAATTCTCTCAGATAATCCTCAAATGTGCAGTTACCGTAAATTTCCGGCTGACGTATTCCCAGCAAGTTCAAATTTGGACCATTAATGATGATAATCTTCATCTTAGAACGAAAAAAATATTCCTACTAATTTGCAAAGATACAATTTTTCTCTTATCTGCCATAGAAAGAAAACTTATCGTTGACTCTATCTCAAGGAATCACGATATCCGCATCCGATCAGTCCCCATTAAAGCATACTTGGTCCAACCAAGTGGCATTATTCATCAAATCAGCTATTTGCCGTCTGTTTCCCTCAGATTTTACTAGCGTCCACCACCCAACTATTAATCACACACTATCTTATCGGAATCACCTCGGGCTATTATTCCATTATTCAGCTCCATATCTGCCAAATAAAAAGCGCACCCGTGTGGGTGCGCTTTTTATTTGCTTCTACAGAAACTCTTAAACGATGCCTTGAGCAACCATGGCGTCAGCAACGCGCATGAAGCCGGCAAGGTTGGCACCCTTGACATAGTCGATAGTACCATCGGCCTTGCGACCGTATTTCACGCACTGAGCGTAGATATTGTCCATAATGGCATGGAGATTCTTGTCAACTTCTTCCGCAGTCCAGTTGCGGTGCTCAGCATTCTGGCAAATCTCAAGACCAGAAGTGGCAACACCACCAGCATTGACAGCCTTACCAGGACCGAAAGGAATACCGGCAGACTGAATAGCCTTAATAGCTCCTGGCTGAGAACCCATGTTGGAGATTTCTGCAACATATTTCACGCCGTTTGCGATAAGTTGCTTTGCATCTTCCTCTGCAAGCTCGTTCTGGAAAGCGCTAGGACAAGCAATGTCGCACTTAACAATCCAAGACTTCTTGCCGGCAGTAAACTTGCACTGACCAGGGAATTTGTCGGCCATATCCTGAACCTTGTTGCGGTTCGAAGCACGCATAACCAGCATATAGTCAATCATCTCCTTGGTAATACCATCGGCAATTTCACAAACACCGTCAGGACCAGAAATAGCTACAACCTTGGCGCCAAGCTCACAAGCCTTGGTAGCAGCACCCCAAGCAACATTACCAAAGCCGGAGAGAGCAATTCTCTTGCCTTGCAAGGTATCATTTTTCTCCTCGACCATGTGCTTCACATAATACATGGCACCAAAACCAGTGGCTTCAGGACGGATGAGCGAACCACCCCAACCATAACTCTTACCAGTCAGAGCTCCGGTACTGTGCTCACGGGCCAATTTCTTGTACATACCGTACATGTAACCGATCTCGCGGCCACCAACACCTACATCACCGGCAGGGCTATCTTGGTCGGGACCGATGTTGCGCCAAAGTTCATAAATGAAAGCTTGGCAGAAGCGCATGATTTCTGCATCGCTTTTTCCAACGGGGTCGAAATCAGCACCACCCTTGCCACCACCAAGGGGAAGCATAGTCAGGCTATTCTTGAAAATCTGCTCAAAACCGAGGAACTTCAGCATGGATTCATTCACCTTGGGATGGAACCGAAGACCACCCTTGTAAGCACCGAGAGCAGCATTGTATTGCACACGGTAGCCGAGGTTAACTTGAGTTTTGCCCTGATCATCAACCCAAACAACACGAAACTTGAAAATGCGGTCGGGCTCAACAAGACGCTCAACAATCTTAGCAGCCTCATACTCAGGATGCTTATTATATTCTTCTTCAACAGTCTCCAAGACCTCGCGAACGGCCTGCAAGTACTCGTTTTCGCCCGGATGTTTGGCTTCCAGGTTAGCCATAATTTCACTTACTTTCATGATATTGAATGTTTTGTATTGAACAAGTGTTTTTTTTTGTGACAACAAATGTACAACAATTATTTGACATACAAAAATATTTTCAACAAAGATTATCTGCCTTTCAAGGAAATGACTGTAAAGAGAAAAAAATTAGCGAAAGCCTCTCCGATAAATCACACCACACAACCTCACCATTTTCCACACTAGGATGGTCGGCCCTTAAAAAGGCACCACGTCACGTTAGCCCCATAAACGAGACTGGCTGAGGTTGTCGAAGTAATGAACGAGATCCTCTGGGACCATCCAAAGTGTGGCAAATCCCATGCATAGCCGTATGAATGCAATTTGGACCAAGGTCCAAATTGGGCGAACTCAGCAAATAGAAATTAATTTTGAGTGGTGTTAATTTTTTAGTAGACACTAGTACCGTCAACCAACCAAAAAAAACGAGAATTCATAAATCCGGCCTAATGACATCCTATGCCGAACCTACATATAGCAAGTATTCACAAAGTTCAGTATTCTCGGACGCAAATAGTCCCTTTCTTCTAGATGCGACATATGCGCTACACCCTCCAACAACAGTATTTCAGCATGTTTTGCCTCCATAGCTTGCGCCAAAGCCAATTCTATAGGAATTCGAGGGTCACTCTTGCCATAAACAAAAAGAATCGGTACCTCCAATTGCTTAAGCACTTGAATACGCGATGGGCGCTCTGCCATACCTCGTTGAACCGCTATTATACTCTCCGTCTTAGTTTCCAAACATTGTTCCTGCAAGTCCTTTATCTCCTGATTCATCTGTTGTCGTTTGGATGGGTCGAAGAGCAATGGGACAAAATTAACCACATAACTAGCTCGGTTCTGCAACACACGATTACACGTCTCCATACGACGTTCAACAATAGCCTCGGTGTCCGCCATAGCATGGGAATGAAGAAGTCCCAAACCACGGAGACGATGCGGGTACATGTCAGCATAGGCAAGAGCCACATAGCCGCCCATCGAGTGCCCAATAAGAACACACTGCTCAACACCAGCATCATCCAGAACAGCCTTCACCGCTCGGGCCATCAAATCCATTGAATGTACCTCCCCCAAACATTCCGAATAACCATGACCAGGAAGGTCTATCGTGATGACACGCATCAAACGCAGAAATGAAAGAACATAGGAACTCCATATATCAAGGTTCTGTAGATAACCGTGGAGAAGCACCAACGCCTGTTCATGCTCTCTACCTTCATCCCTATAATGAAGTGTATGACCCTCAAAAACAATTGTTTTATGTTGTTCCATATAATTCCTACTACACTACTTTACACGGGGCAAAGTTACGAACTTTTTTTCGTTGTTGCAAAAAAACATACATTGTTCAACAAAAAAATCCAATCCGTTATATCATAAGTCATTGCAAAGTTGTCCCAACGAGTCCTAACCAACCAAGAATACATAAATCACCGAATATTCATCCGAATTTGATAACAAAAAGGCTAGTAGAATCTTATCTCCACCTCATTCCATTTGACTTTCTTCCTGCAGTCCACATTACCGTAAGCGGAAAGGCGTATGCGCGATGGATCCACACCATACTCAACCAAAAAGGCTCTAATCGACTGTGCACGTTCTAGTGAAAGGTCATAGCAGACCTTGTCGTCATTTCCTGCAACCCGCACTATTATTTCTATCTTAGAAATAGTTCGTTGCTGCATATAATGCCCCAACACCCGCAACTCCGCCTCTCCCAAAGGCAACAGACGCGCCGTCCCTTCATAGAAACTTACCAACGGCAACGATATTGCCCCTTCCATGTTCTTTAACTCTTCCCACAAATACCCCCGCATTTCATACATTCTTGTTGCTGCCGTAATCCCCTGTTCGACTTTTTCCACAAACAGAGTTGGCACATAAAACCAGTCAGCCTCCACCAACACAGCATAGTTCTCTCCTTTGTAGAGTCGGTAGGTCTGTGTGGTATCCAATTGACGGTCTGTTAAATGTAGCAAAGTGTTTTGTGTAGAAACATCAGCCAGCCGAACATTTCGTAGCACACCTAATACCTGTTCGAAATCCACCTGCACTGTACAGTAGGCGCTAGCTGTATCGTGTTGAGTGGCAAAACAGCGGACAGTGTTGCGGTCGCCACGGGGCGATAAGGTGGTGAACACAATCTGTCGTTCAGTTTTATCAAAGGAAAGTGAACACTCGTCAAATGCTCCATTAACGTTACGACCCATATTCATTGGCTTTGACCAATGAGTCCAGTCGTTAATGTCGCTTCGTGTAGCGCAGTAAATGTCGCCATAGCCGAGCCCGCGTGCATCAGTAATAAAATAGAGAGTCCGCATGTTGCGGCTCAGCAAAGGGCTATGCTCGCAGTAAGCGCTGTTGATCCCATAACCCAAGTTCACCGCCTCACCCCATCGACCACGGATAAAGGGGATAAAATACAAGTCTGTAGCCAACTGATTGTCACCATGGTAGTAACTACCAGACTTCTGCACGTTGTGTCCGCCCGGACGATCCGAAGCCAACAACATTCCACTACCATCTTCCAACATGAAGGCATCCTTCTCGATATAAGGAGTATTGACAGGTGCCGGCAACGGTCTGTCGACCTCCCAAAGGGTATCACTAATTACCCGTGCCACCCAGATATCACCACCAATACCTAACAACACACGGCTACCACCGTCATAGAAACTATAGGGAGTAACATCTGCGTGAGTGCCTTGTACCGTCACCTTGGTAGCATCATTCCATCCACCATTTTTTCCGCCTCGTCGCCCAGCATAGCACAGTTGTCGGTGACCTCCTAGGTGGGAAATAAAGTAAATTCTGTCACCACAAGGATAGACAACTACATTGGAAATGTCCGATCCCGTATAATAAGACGATGCTACCGGCCCTCCATGGCTAGAGAGCAACATCGAAAGTTCATTATACTCCTCACGATTCAAATCTTCAAAACTAAGTTCAAATTTCTGCAGATCCCGTTGCGCCCCAGCCCAATCTTTGTTTGCTATTGGTTTTTGCAAAGCGCGTTGGAGCGCAACAAAGGCAATTTTCCGTCCTGTTAACATTCGCACAACAGTTGCCATGGAGTCCGGATTCAATCCTGTAAGAGGTTTTCTCAAGTCGTATTTTTCTATGCGGTCGGCACGTTCCAAGTCCGATTTGATAGTATGTCCAAAAGGAAAGTCAGGATGTGCTTTGGCAAATGCCTCAATAGGCTGACGATTGCCCTCTTCAGCATACCAACTGTAGTATTTACTGTACACATTGGTGTACTCAGGATCCAAAGGGAACCGGGCGAGGTACACTTGTGCGGCCGCCTCCATACGTTGGTCAACAATCATGGAACGTAACCGTGCCAATGCACTGTCAGCCGACGGGTCATCAGCGTGGCTCTCCACGTAGTCAGCCAACTCATCTGGGGTAGTAAGGACTTCAAACTCATTACTGCGCAACTCATCCAACTGAGCAAGTGCCGACAAATAGTCGTCACCACGAGGGAAACGTTCCAAATAGGAGGAGTAAGCCTCGACACTATTGGTACGACGCGCTACATTGTAGGCTATACGACTTTTCTGGCGCATAGCCGCGGTCTGTAACGCCTTACTTTGAGGGTACAAAGCAGCAATAGAGTCAATAGAAGCCTCGGTGGTGCAAACTGAAAAATAATACGGTGCCAGTACACTCAAAAAAAACTCGGCCGAATCAGCCTGCAAAGTATTGGGATACAACTGGCAGAAAGAGTAATAGCCATTAATGGTATTTTCTTCCTTTACATGTTCAAAGGCATCCGATTGTAGTTTAGAACGAAGCTGACGCGACAAAGACTTATTGTTTGGAAAAGCCTTCAAAAAGGCTGCCACCTCAAAGGAACGCATCTGCGAAAGGTTGTTACGTACATATATAACAGCCTGAGATTCAATGTTATTTTTAGACTGGCGAAGAGTTGTAAGATTGATGCCCCCACGAATCAGTTTTCGTACTTCCCTATACCGTTTTTTATCTTGAACAGCCTGAGTAAAAAACTCCTCGGCACGGTTAATATAGCCATAGGAAATCGGCAGATTAAATTGCGGATTGTCAGGATTGGAAAAAAACTCGGCCATGCTGACCAGATTAGTAACATCATTAGGATTTTGCGAATAAATCCTATAGAGCCTAACATACTGCTCCTGATAGGAGTCAGTACGCGAAATCTGGCCGTACATTGTCCCAGTAACAAACAACGCCAATATTATAGGCAATAGTCTCTTCATGGACGGTGGTCTAGAATTTCAAACTTTTCAGTATTGCTCCAAATTCCTTCTCCATCTGCAGATAAGTATTACGGGTGGTCTCTAACCGGAACTCTACAATAGTGTGCTGAATTTTGAAGTAAACCATTCTGAACTGATAATCCTTTTTGTCTTTGAGATTGGTATAGGCACCTACAAAACCCATACCGCCATTTTTGGGGAGTCCCAACCCTTGTGTGTAGTCCGAAAGTGACTGGTACGGCTCACGGTTATAGCGTTCGAAGACGAAATTATAAATAGGCTCGACATAGTTTTTTCGCACTACAATGCGCAGGAAGGGAAGCGTGGTGTCGCCATTGGAAGCAATGGTTTGAGCACTATAAAAATAAAGGAACTGTGTGGTGTTGGCATCAATTGTTTGAGTACTCAAATACTTCCATTTACTTGGGAAGGAGTATTGTACTTTTGTACCAGGGATGGTCACTTGCGCCTTAGCAACGCTGCAAAATACCGCAATCAACACCATGATTACAGTTAGGAAACGGAATCTTTCAAATATCGTTTTCATACTTTATTGGATTTTTCGTTCTAATAAGTTCTACGATTGTTTCTAATTGGGTTGTATCCAACACATCATACTACTTGTCCGCTACATGCCGATAGAACTGTACAAGCCGCTGAGTAAGAATGGCATTGTCATATTTGTGTATGATGAGATTAAGAGCGTTTTGACTCACCTTTTGATAAAAATCTGGATGCTCCACACACCACCGCAATTGTTCCTCAAACTGTTCTGGAGTATCAGCAATCAACAAGTCTTTGCCATTGGTGTAATTGATACCTTCAGCTCCAATACTTGTGGTTATAACAACTTTGCCTGCCGACAGTGCTTCAATGATTTTCACTCGAATTCCACTACCACTAAGCAAGGGCACTACATTAATTTGCTTGGAAGCCATGAACGCCATAGCGTCAGGCACCTCACCAACCACACGTACTCCATCCATCTTTAGGTTCATTAACTCATCGGGCATCTTGCGACCAGCCAGGTAGAGAGTCAACTGAGGAAGACTCCGATGTACCCTAGGCCACACCTTGTCCAAAAACCACTTCACGCCTTCTTGATTGGGCATCCAGTCCATCGAACCAAGATGATAAACTGAGTCGGGCTCCACCGGAACATCAGCTATATCAGCAGGTTGCACACCGAAAGGAATCGCAACAATGGGCTTACGACACCCTATTTGGCGCAGAATGTCGGCATCCTTATCTGTAATAGGGATGACCCCATCGTAGTCATTGATGTGCTCACACTCGTAGGTCCGTAGAGTCAACGAGAGATGTTTCAAATAAGAACGTTTCAGCGGATTGCGCTCACTCTTGGCCACACGTTGCCAAATTAGATGTTCCACGTTGTGAGCGCGCAACAAGACACACGCACGGCTATATTTGCGGATGATTGGAAGGTATGGCGTAAGGAAAATACTCTCGACATGAACAATATCAAACTGCTCTTGCTGTAACACAGACCTAAGTTTGGCTGAAAAATCCTTGCTAACGAAACGCTTCACGTGGTACGACTCGCCACACAACCACGAAACGCCAGCATCAAGAAGATTGATACCTAAGTCGATATATACCGCCTCAAAGTGGGTTGCCTTGATATAGTCATCCGGCATACGACTACCGAGTATAGGATGCTTGTCGCTACAGACAGACAGAACACGTACTTCACACCCCACCGCAAGCAATCCTTGGGTGATGCTATTCATCGCCAAGGTACCACCATCAACAGGCGGATATGGAGGCTTATTACAGAGTTGTAGTACTTTCATCTCATCTTATTGCCTTGCTTAAAATTTCGGATTAGGATTGAAGATTCACCGTGCATTGCAGACTTTGCGAGGCTCCTCAAATTTCCACAATCTATTCTGCAGGCAACGCCTTGAAACCGTTACCCATAATCTCAGAACTGTCAATGACATTCACGAAAGCCGCAGGATCAAGGCGGCGGAGATTCGACCGGAGTTTAATAAAGTCGGCACGCTCCATTGTTACATAGATAATCTTGCGTTCAGTACCATTATAAAGTCCCATGCCTGTGATACAAGTGCCACCGCGGTGAAGATCATTGAGAATATAATCCCGCACAAACTCAGCCCGGTCGGTGACGATAAGGGCTGTTTTATAGCTCTTGGTACCGTCTACCACTACATCTATAATCTTACTCTCAATGAAGATAAGAATAATTGAGTAGATGGGCAGACGTATGTCACCAAATGCCACAAGAGTAGTGAGAGTGATGCAACTGTCGACAATAAGCACCAATGTACCGAGCGAAATTTTGGTGTACTTATGAATAATCATAGAAATTATGTCACTACCACCGGAAGTGGCACCAGCACGGAAAATCAGACCAATAGCAAGACCATAGATTAGACCAGCTACTACAGTATTGAGAAAATAATCAGGAACGAACCAACCACCACCATTGACAATCTGAACCATACCGTCAGCTACGTCAACAGAGTTGGAAGCAAGAATTTCACCCTCATGGATAACGGGATTATAACCCCAAGTTGTCTCGAAAAGCCATGTGAAGGCAAAGATAAGTATAGTGGAAATCACCGTCTTGACGCCAAAGCGGGGCCCCAGGATAATGGTGCCAATAATCAACAGAGGAATGTCCATACAAATAGCATAGTAGGAGATCTTCCAAGGCCAAAGTGTGTTGAAGACGTTAGACAAGCCATAAGTACCGCCCGGAGCTAAAAGGTAGGGGTTTACAAACATCACATCGCCCGCAGCAAAGAGTGCACTACCCAAGATAAGTAATAGATAAGAGAAAACCTCTCGTTTGAAGTTATTTTTTTCCATTCGTTAGATTTGATATTTAATATTTTATGATTCGATATTTTGCTTTATTTTATTGTCTTCAAATTTCTTGCACCCAAAAGGTCACACCCTCACGCATTTGCAAAGTTACAAAAGATATTCGGTATAAATATATTTTGGCAAAGAATATTTCCAGCAAAGATAAATCATCCGCGAGCTAGAGAATGGACGTTACCTTGCAAAATGTAACATCATACAATCACTTTGTAAACTATAAGGTGATGGAAGCCAAAAGCGCACACACAACCTCAAGCAATTAAGTATCACAACTAGCGTTCACAGCTATATACAAAAGAAACCCGCC
The DNA here is from genome assembly GCA_964483145.1 of uncultured Bacteroidaceae bacterium. Taxonomy (GTDB): domain Bacteria; phylum Bacteroidota; class Bacteroidia; order Bacteroidales; family P3; genus Colimorpha. Next base: position 24,393 of record CAZAAK010000017.1, on the reverse strand, counting down.
CTACCACTCAAATTTTGCGGAGCAGAAAGCAAAATAGGTAAGAGAAAAAAAATAAAATGAGAACTTGCTCGAGCGATAGACGGGGTTCGAACCCGCGACCTGCGGCTTGGGAAGCCGCCGCTCTGCCAACTGAGCTACTATCGCATACGGTGTCTGCTCAACGAAGAATTAGGTTGTCAAAAACAAACACCTTGTATATAACCTATCTTTTATTTTTTTATTGTGTACGATAGGCATTTTTTTATTTTTTATCTTCTACGGTCATTCCCATCGCTACGGCGACGATCACCCCCCTCACGACGAGGGCCACGAGAGCCTTCGCGATGAGGAGCACGGGGACGATCTTCCTCAACATAGCCCTCTGGTTTAGGTAGGAGAGCCTTGCGACTGAGCTTGAGTTTATTGTTCTTCTCATCGATGGCAATAATCTTAACCTTGACAATATCGCCTTCTTTCAAGAGACCTTCCAAAGTGTCCGTACGTTTCCAATCGTACTCACTAATGTGCATCAAGCCCTCCTTACCAGGGAGATACTCTAGAAAAGCGCCAAATTCAACAATGCTAACGACTTTGGCATCATAGACCTGCCCAACCTCAGGTACAGTGCAAATCTCCTTAATCCACTTGAGAGCAGCATCTATGGACTCCTTGTTGACGGCTGCGATGTCAACGATACCTAAGTCACCCTTCTCTTCAATGTTGACAATGGAATTAGTTTCCTTTTGAATCTTTTGGATAACCTCACCACCTTTGCCAATAACAGCACCAATAAAATCCTTTGGAATTTCGATTTGAACTATACGAGGAACAAAGGGTTTGTAATCCTCACGGGGTTCAGAGATGGTACTCTGAATGTGGTCAAGAATGTAGAGACGACCTTGACGGGCTTGTTCCAAAGCCTTGGCAAGAACATCGTAGCTGAGACCGTCAACCTTTATGTCCATCTGACAGGCGGTAATACCGTCACGAGTACCACAGACTTTGAAATCCATGTCGCCTAGATGGTCCTCATCACCGAGAATATCACTCAATACAGCCCACTTGTCGCCCTTGCTGATAAGACCCATTGCAATGCCGGCAACCGGTTTACGAATCTTAACACCTGCATCCATCAAGGCCAGGCACCCTGCACAGACAGTTGCCATCGAACTAGAACCATTGGACTCGAGAATATCGGAAACAACACGAATCGTATAAGGGCACTCAGTCTCGGATGGCAGAACCTCCTTAAGAGCACGCCAAGCAAGATGACCGTGACCCACCTCGCGTCGACTAAGCCCACGATTACCCTTAACCTCACCAGTAGCAAAACCTGGGAAATTGTAGTGAAGGAGAAAACGGCGGGTGCCTTCGACAACGGCACCATCGATAACCTGCTCATCAAGTTTTGTACCGAGGGTGACGGTACTCAAGGATTGAGTTTCGCCACGAGTAAATATAGCACTACCGTGCGCCGACGGCAAATAACTGACTTCACTCCAAAGAGGGCGAATTTCGTCAAGCCGACGACCATCAAGACGAGTGCGCTCTGTTAGAACCATGTCACGCATAGCTTCACGCTCGGTGTCGTGGTAATATCTGTCAATCATGAACTTTATTTCCTCTGTGAGGGTCTCATCAGTATAGTTGGCGTCAATAAACTCTTGCTTAATAGCATCAAAGCCCTCTTCTCGTTGCTGCTTATTGGCAATTCCTCGCTTGGAGAAATCATAGCATTTTTGATAAACGTCATCATGCAACCGCTGGCGGAGTTCCTCGTCGTTAACCTCGTGGCAATACTCACGTTTCTCGGTCTTACCGGCTTCGACGGTGAGTTCTGCAATGGCACGACATTGAATCTTGATAGCCTCATGAGCGGCCTTAAGGGCACCTAACATAACATCTTCACTAACCTCTTTCATCTCACCCTCCACCATCATGATATTTTCTTCGGTAGCAGCAACTATGAGGTCAAGATCCGCACGCTCAATGTCTAAAGTGGGGGTATTGATGATATAATCACCGTCAAGATAGGATACACGAACTTCTGAAACTGGTCCATTGAATGGAATATCTGAAACTGCTAGAGCTGAAGCAGCGGCAAGAGCGGCAAGCTGATCTGGCATAGTCTCCCTATCACCGGAAATAAGGGTGATTTGAACTTGAACCTCGGCGTGGAAATTATCGGGGAACAATGGACGAAGAGCTCGGTCTACAAGGCGAGCAATAAGAATCTCATGCTCCGATGGACGAGCTTCGCGCTTGAAAAAACCACCAGGGAAACGCCCCATAGCAGCATATTTTTCCTGGTAGTCAACGGTAAGCGGCATAAAATCGACGTTCTCGCCAACTTCACGCTTGGAACATACTGTAGCGAGAAGCATTGTATCATTCATACGCACAACAGCAGCACCGTCTGCCTGTTTGGCAAGTTTACCTGTTTCAATTTCAATCATTCGGCCATCGCCGAGATCGAATTTCTTGTTGATAATGTTCATTTTTGTTCTTTCTGTTTCTTTGAATCCTCTACTTCCTGCACCGTGCAGAAAGCACTTTGGTCGTTGATTGAAAAAGAGACTCCCGGAGAACCCAGGAGTCTCAGCCATAACCAAATAAATATGAAAAACTATTACTTTCTCAAGTTCAACTTCTTGATGATGGCACGGTAGCGCTCAATGTCAACATCCTTGAGATAATCCAAGAGACGGCGACGTTTACCAACCATTGCCACCAAAGCGCGCTCGCTCACCTGATCTTTCCTATTCTTCTTCATCAACTCCGTGAGACGCTGAATTCTATAGGTAAAGAGGGCAATCTGCGCTTCAACAGAACCGGTATCCTGTGCGTTTTTGCCATACTCAGCAAATATTTCTTCTTTCTTTTCCTTAGTCAGATACATGTTGTTTATGTTGATTTTTTCGTTCTTTTTATCTCTTGAAATCGGTTGCAAAAGTACAACTTTTTTTTCAATTGAAAAGACTCTTCACAAAAAAAGATGGAATTTAACTTCCATTAAGAAAGTTGGAGATAAATTGAAATGAGTAATATTCTTTTTTTCAGTCATATAAAAAAAAGTAGTATCTTTGCAACTTGAAAACAGAAAGACTATTTTTTTGCAGATTTGTGGACATTATGCTGAAAATTATCCGTTTTGATACCTTTTTTTTGCAGATTTTTGCCCGCATATGAGTTCCCTGCAGACAACAAAACAAGCCTATGGATACAATAAAATACAATTTACGAGGAGTCTCTGCCTCAAAAGAGGATGTTCACAACGCCATAAAAAACATTGATAAGGGTCTATTTCCAAAAGCCTTTTGCAAAATTATTCCTGACTATTTGGGCGGAAACGAAGCCTATTGCAACATCATGCACGCCGACGGTGCCGGCACAAAATCGTCACTGGCTTACCTCTACTGGAAAGAGACAGGCGACTTGAGCGTATGGAAAGGCATAGCCATAGATGCCGTAGTAATGAATTTGGACGACTTGTTGTGTGTAGGCGCAACAGACAACATTTTACTCTCATCCACCATCGGACGCAACAAAAATCTTGTACCGGGCGAAGTTATCAGTGCAATTATCAACGGTACAGAAGAGTTCCTACACCAAATGCGCGAATTGGGCATTGGCATTTACCTAACCGGCGGTGAAACAGCTGATGTGGGGGATTTAGTACGCACCATTATCGTAGACTCTACGGTTACAGCAAGAATGAAACGATCCAATGTAATAGACAATGCACACATACACGCCGGCAATGTCATCGTGGGTTTAGCCTCCTTCGGACAGGCAACCTATGAGACCGAATACAACGGCGGCATGGGTAGCAACGGTCTGACTTCAGCACGCCATGACGTATTCTCCAAATATTACGCCGAAAATTATCCCATGAGCTACGACCAAGACCTACCAAAAGATGTGGTGTACTGCGGTAGCCGACGCCTGACCGACCCTACAACCATAGCTAATGTGGACACCGGCAAGTTAGTCCTCTCCCCTACACGCACCTACGCTCCTATCATACGTAGAATTTTGGACGAATACCGCGACCAAATTAGCGGTATGGTTCACTGTAGCGGTGGTGCCCAAACCAAGGTACTCCACTTTATAGATAACCTACATGTGATAAAGGACAACCTCTTTCCTATTCCTCCACTGTTTAAGGTGATACACGAAGAGAGCGGCACTGAGTGGAAAGAAATGTACAAGGTGTTTAACATGGGCCACCGCATGGAAATATATACCGATGAAAAATCTGCCGAAGGCATCATAAAAATTTCCAAAAGCTTCAACGTGGATGCCCAAATCATCGGACACGTGGAAGAGCACCAAGACCCACAAGTAACCGTGCGCACCGAAAACGGAACTTTTACCTACAACAATTGAACACAGCGGAGGCAACGAACCTATTGCATCCGCTAAAAACAGTAAATACCAAAATTATGGCATCAATATTTTCAAAAATCATTGCTGGGGAAATACCCTGCTATAAAGTTGCTGAAACAGAGAACTGTTTCGCCTTTCTAGACATCAACCCTGTTCAAAAAGGGCACGTTCTGTGCATTCCAAAAAAAGAGGTAGACTATCTGTTCGACATGGACGAACAACAGTATTGCCTTTTAGCTCAATTCGCCCGCCGCGTGGCAAAAAGCATCAAAAAAGTATGTCCTTGCAAAAAGGTAGGTGTTGCTATATTGGGGCTAGAGGTGCCGCACGCGCATATCCACCTAATTCCCCTCCAAAATGAAGGCGACATGAATTTTCACAATCACATTAAACTGACCGATGAAGAATTTCGACAACTAGCCGCAGACTTAGCTGCCAACTTTGAATAAAAAGTTATTAGTACAATAGGCTAAAGCTATTTCAGAAGTTATTAACAACTCCCAAAGATGGTTGATTTGAAGTGCTATACAGTCCAACCTAGATAGTAAAAAAGAACAGTCCAACCTAAAAAACGAAGAAACTTGCCAATGAGCATCAGAATGCCCACCTTAACAGGAGAAATGCGATAAAAACCCAAAGCAATAGCGAAAACGTCACCCACGAATGGAAGCCAAGCAAGTAAAGCCAACCACGCGCCCCAACGGTTTATGCGGCTACGCTGATGCTCGAGTTTTTCTTGTGTGACATGGAACCATTTCTCAATCCACGACCAACGGCCAAGCCAACCTATGCCAAAAGATGTAAGTCCACCAAGCCAATTACCCAAAGAACCTACAAGCAGACAAGTCACAGGATTACATCCCGCACAGAGTACCCCAGCATAAAGGGCATCAGAAGAAAATGGCACTACCGTTGCTGCCAAAAAAGAGCCAAAGAAGAGACCCCAAATACCATAGGTCTGAAGGAAATCCAACACAAGAACTAACAAAATAGAGACCCCCACAAAAAAGGAGGTCTCTGTTCTTATTGCCAAACTTTAGCGCTCAACTGTCAGAATCTCAAATTGCATCTTGCCAGCAGGGACAATCACATCAACCACCTCCCCAGCCCGCTTCCCCAAGAATGCCTGCGCAAAGGGTGAAGTGACGGAAATTTTAGACTCCTTAAGATTAGCCTCACTCTCAGGAACAATGGTGTAGGACTGTTTCATATTGTTCTTAATATTGCGAATAGTGATTTTAGAAAGGAGCAAGACTTTGGATACATCTATTTTAGATTCATCAAGTAACCGCGCATTCGCTACTAATTCTTGAAGTTTGGAAATACGGGCTTCCAGATGGCCTTGAGCTTCCTTGGCAGCATCGTACTCGGCATTCTCAGACAAATCACCTTTGTCACGAGCTTCAGCAATAGCAGCAGCCGCAGCCGGTCTATCAACGGCAATCAGATGATGAAGTTCATCTTTGAGGTTCTGAAGACCTTCTTCACTATAATATTTTATTTCTGCCATGATTAGATAATAACATATAAAGGTTAGTAGAATAGTCAAAAATTAGGAAAGGCCTCTTGCAAGCCTTTCCTAATTTTTTTCTTATGAACTGTTGTCCTAGAATCTAAAGGTAGCTCCGATGGTATGGGAACCTTTCAAATTGTAAGAGGAACGATAAGAGTAATCAATCGACAAGCCTGTATTACTCTCAACATCTTTCTTATGAAGAGGAATATTGACCGAGGCACCGGCACAAAGACCCTGATTGGCCGTGGTACGATCGCTCTCGCTGAAAATATCAGTCTGATAAACATAACCACACCGGAGATTTAAAATATCAAGGAGACTGTATTCGATACCGAAAGCGAGGTTATCCTTCAAAAAAGCATTCGAAGTAAAGGCACCGGCAATGGTAAGCCTTTGTTTCCAAAGCTCAAAAAGGAAATCGTAAGAAAGACCAATATTCAAACACGTGGGGAGCTCCATCTCAGCGGAACGATACTCAGCAGTCATGTCATTAGAAGCATCATTAATAAAGGTGAAAGACATTCCTGTGCCACCAAAACTATAGGCAGGGCCCCAGTTCTTTAGGCTAATGCCAAACTTCAATTCGTCATCGGCGCCAGTAACATATTGGATACCAGCATCAACAGCAAAGGCACTTCCCGAAATATTATCAGTAGACTCGCTGATGATTTTCAGGTTGACACCACCATGGATAGACATGGTAAACGAATGGGCATAAGCTACATTGATGTTCATCAAAGTGGGAGAGAATGTACCATTGATAGCTTCGGGGCTTTCCTCTGTCCGTATATCAAGTTCGCCAAAGCCCATAGTCATCAAACCCAAGCCTAGCACACCATTGTCGAAAACGCGCAGACCCAAACCAAATGCATTTACACTAGCACCACTATTGAGCCCACTCTTGCCTCCGTAAAGCATGGTGTTTGCATAGGAAACTTCTAACTTATGGATAAAGCTCAAACCAGCAATGTTCGAGTAGAAAGCATCAAGACCACGTGCGTTGGCCACACTGACGCTACCCCACCCAGAGCTACGAGCCCAAGGGTTGATTAGCAACTCAGTGGCTCCGGCAGTACCTCTTCGGTTGTCGTTACCAGCCCAAACGGACTCAGTCGACAGCAACATCATAGCAGCTACTACAGCAAATATTCTAAATACGTTTTTCATTTCAGACATTTTTAAAGATTAACTAATCGGATTAGAATCCAAACGAGTTCAAGTCAACAGGACGCATAGTACCGAACCATTTGACAACACGTTCGCCAACACCTGGCACCTTGAAGTGAATCAGATAGACCCCACCAGCAATGGGAATGCCATTGTGGTTATGGAGATCCCAATCAAGGGTAGTTGCAGTACCAGAGGTAGGACCGAGCCGACGAACCATAGTGCCATCAACAGTGTAGATGGAAATGGTTGTACCGGCAGGTACATTAATGAAGCGAACCTTGGTTTCCAGCTGACTTGTGGTTTCGTAGGTTGAATAGCTGTAGTAAGGATTAGGAACAACACCGATGAGGCCAAGGATAGAATCTTGGAAACTCTTCCTAGAAGTAGCTTGATTTGCTACACCGGTAAGGGTTGCGATATCGGAGCCCAATTCGAACTGATACATTGGATAGTTATCGTTCTGAGCGGTGCAGACTTCGCCATTTTCGTCAGTGAAAAGTTTGACAGCAGTTACATTGGGCGACATATAACGGCCATAAGGTGTATTGACATCAATATCAACGGTTACATCACAAGGAATGTTAATAGGATTATCAAACTGATAACGGGCATTGACAAAGGGCATGTTGACCCAAGCAACAGAAGCGAAGAAGAAAGCAGCCGAGTCGCGCTGAGGAATCAACGTAGTGCTCTCACCATCAAGAATACCATGATTCACTCTAAGCCGATCGGAATCGGTATTAGGAACAAAGTTCATAAGACGGTCTAGCGAACCAAGCATTTTAACAGCCCAACGACCTGCATCATACGAAGGAGTCTTGTAACTAGTAACGGTGGATGAAGACCCATTGACAAGGTCGTAGAAAGTTTGGTTGGTTGCATTCATCACATAGATAAAGTGGCGACCGCCCATGACATAATTCTCTGTACCATCCATGATGTCACTGATAGAGGTGGGATTCCAGAGCATATCAGCTCCGTTATACTGTATGTAACGAGAATCTTCACCAAAAAGAACATTCAAGCGCTCTCCAGTTGCAGTATTGATAGCATAACCTGGGAACCAACCCATGCCATCGGCGTTGATATAGGCTGGATTACTGGGGTCATTCTCATCGGCAACAATACCAAGGTCGGCACAAGTGCGGCCAAGCTTGTCTACAGAAGCATGCTTGCGCATTTGGAAACGACGAGCATTCCCCTCTGCTTGTGTATAGTCATCACACATTTCCAAGACAGGGCAACGTGTCCACTTGGAAGTGTCAGCAGTAAAGACCACACGAACGCTAGGCAGTTTGGACATATCATTGAAATTCAATGATTTATTGTAGAAGTTATCCATAGTCTTACGTGTGATTGCCCACTTGGTGTAGTTACTAGCACCTGAGGAAAGGGTAGAACGTATGCTGTCAAGCACATCATCGGGGGCGACATAATAGCGGAAACAGAATGCAGGGTGGAACGGCAATGTTGATACAAGACCATAGGGAGCCCATGCACCACCTACCACAGATTCAAGAGCTTGATATCTGTCTACACCAACGCTGGCAGGAAGACCGCCATTGCTGAGCGCACCTTGATAACTCTTGAAATAGTCTTCATCAAGGTAGGTCTCGGAAAGACTGATTTCACCGGTAGTAGAAGTGAAAGTCTTATGTGTACCAGCGGCAAATTGCGTACCGGCACGAATCCAGTTGTAAGTTTGATAAGAGTCGTTGTCGGGCAAGCTAGAAAGCCAGGGGGTACTGTTATCGGCATAAGTCATGGTTGCGTTCAACAAAGCTCCATCATTAACCAACCCCCCATAGTAACGAGAAGCATAGTTCTCGGAAGTCTGGGTGGCTATCTGAAGTGGAGTGGCTGTAGCTGCGGGGTTACTAATGGCCACAGCTATGCCAAGGTCGAGGAAAAGCTGTTCGTTATAGCGGCTCATAACAAAGTCGGACTTGACTGAGAGAACACTATCATAGATATAAGGATTGCTAGCATAAGAAGAATCCTCAGGCGACTTGGAGAGCGTCCAGCCGGCATTACTTATGTCAGAAGACTTATCAAAGGTAATAATATATTTGCCTGTCTTTACACTGAGAGGATCAATGATGCGAACGGCAACGGGACCACAGTTTTCCTCATAGCGTGGATTCTGGATTTGACAGGGATTTACAAGCATGCCGGTACCATCGGTCTTGAACTTACCTGCGGGTTTACCAGGAACGCCAGGAGCACCCATAAGCTCTTCAATGGAAGCATCGGTGAGTCGAAGGACTGAACCGCCATTGCCATAACCCTCTATACGAGTGATATTTGGGCACATACCAAACTCTGCATTTACAACAGTGCCACCATTCTCTGAAGAAGGATCATGGGGAATAGCAGTAACGGCTGTGATGGTTCTACCAAACTCATCTTTACGACCAGCAAGGTAGGGCTCCTTTTGACCGTCGAGATAAGCCGCCTCGGTCTGAGAATACTCTTTGTAGCGATTCTGAGCATAAGCAATTGCTATGTAGTAATACTCCTTGTTGTTGACAAGAGTAGTATTTGTCCCTGTGGCAAAAGCATCGGTTGTGATACGAAACACATGTTTGATACCGGCATTAGCACCTTCCACCATGATAGAGGGAGTCATTAGACCAGTAGCGGTGTTTTGATTATAATTGACCAAAGTGGCAATAGGAAGGGTTCCATCCTCATCATAATAGTTTTGGATATCACACTGCGCAACCAGCTGAGCCTTGGTCACATCGTTGATGTCAGCAACGGAAACGTCACCATTCTTAAGCTGATAAATCTGATAGCCTTCGAACTTGTAACTACGTTCATCGTCAGAATACACTACGGTGTTGCCGTTTGCATCAGTGTATGAACGAACGATAGCAGGATCAACCTCAGAGTAGTTTTCACCATAGTTGTTGCTAGAAGGATTGTCGTACTTAATATAGAGAATAACCTCATTATTCATCTCCTGAACAACAAGCGTAGGAGCATCCGGACCATCAAGAACCTTGAAACAGTTCTCGAAAAGAGCCTGACATACATCATCAATTTCACGAAGAAGTTCTACCGACGACCAAGCGTTACCAGAAGAAGCTTGAGCGAAAGGAATACCAACAGTAATGTAGTTCAGTGCGCCAGGTTTCAGAGTAAACGGGCCAGCAGACTGCATAAAACGACGGTCGGCTGGGCTGTTGCCAGCTGTGACTTCGGACCAAGTATCAACAGCTTGACCATCAGTACCCCAATAATAGATGTCAGAATTGCCCGGGAACATAAAGTCACAGTCGAACTCAGTGGTACCGGTGCTGATACCATTTCCACCGTACTTCATACGCTGACCGTTCTTCCAATAACCACGCAGGTAATTATAGTAGTCGGTAGCCTTGGAAGGCTCGCCACTTATAGCATCACTACTGTTATTGTAGTACACAAAACGCCGCATACCAAAACGCTCATCGTCAACAATATTATTGCCAAAGTTGACGCCGTTGATTGCGCAGTTGCCTACAGCATCTCCGGGAGTGAAATACCAAGCATGCTCGTAATAAAGGTCCGCATCATCAGTAAGGGAGATTGTATCATAAGTACCATCAGGTAAAAGATAGTTCTTCAACTGCTCAGGGTAGTAGGCACGCATTTTTGAAATATCAATCTTGGGATTGTCCTTACCATCAGGATCCATATAGGGGCCTTGGAAGAAGTCAATGCCGACTGCAGGTGGAATGCCAGAATAAGAACCCGAACCGGGGCCGTCAGCCTCATCGCCATTGTAGCAATAACCCAAACCACGCTTAACATCACAACCAATGAAGTCATCATGAGCATAGCCCAAATCTGGGTCAACCCACTGACTGAAGTAAGTCTCACGGAGTTCGTAAGTGGAACGGTTGATGATCTCGTAAGTATAGAATGTCATGTTGTTGATCTCATCATTGGTAGAGAAGGCAAAAGCCTGAGCACGGATTTCCATACCGATGGGCTGACCATTTGACTCGGTGTGGACATTACCCATATCGTTGAAAACCCACCATATGGTTTGGTCACCCTTCAACACCTGGTCGGAAAGAAGACCACCAGTTACAATACCATGCTCTGTTTCCATTGTTGTGGAAACATGCGATGTATAATCTCTACCCCACTGGGCTTTTAGCGTACGGGGGCAAAGGTCGTTGTTGAAATCATAGTAGGGATAATCACCGTCCTCCCAATTGTAGACACCATCGTGATTGGCATCGTAAAATGGAGCCAAATAAGGCGATTGACCACTAGCAGTTCCGGATGCCGGCCAATTCTTAATTGTGGAAGAGATAGCATCGGGAGAGTAGTTCTCGTTGGGTGTAGCACCATTCTCATCGTAGGTAAACATAGCCATAAAGGCCTGGACCTCGCTTTTGGTGATAATCCAATGGTGATCAAATTCGTTACAAACCGGCAAGTCAACAGAAGCGGTCTTAAGATCCAAAGGACCGGGCCAATAATCATCGCCCTCGGAACCAAACCGGAGAGCTGCTATACGGAGCTGATCGTTAACATCAGTACCACCAATCCACAAAGCAGAGCAGAAAAGAGGACAGGTATTGCTGTTCTTTGGCAGATGGTACTGTGCAACACTGCCATCATACCACATGTTGCCGTAACCATTGATAAGGGCACGTACATTGTTGACATTCAGCTCTGCGGTACTCTGTGCTCTTTTGCACACAGCGGCTTTAGCCTGCACAGCCGCTTGACGGTTGCCCGACTTTTTGCAAGTCTTGCAATCCTCAGCAAAAGCCGTCCCCGACAATGCAGGGATGAGAAAAGCCGCCAATACTAATTTGCTAAATATATTCTTCATATTTTATACTGTTTTTTTCTCGATGGGAAATTAGAAAGCGTAGGACAACGTAAGACGGAAATGTCGGGGTGCACTATATTTCCAATAATTATTGTACAAAGCAATTGAGTACAGGTCACGATAAGAATCAGGATCCAAATAGCTGTTGATAACAGTTTGTGTCTCTGGATCAGTCAAGTATCCATCGTCATTGGGGTTACCGGTGACAGACCATACACTTGTGATGTTTCGAATGTCAAAGAGATTGGTAATAGTAAGTGCAACCGTAAGTGAGGTCTGACGTTTCCCAACCTTAATGGGGAATGACTTGTCAGCCACGACATCAAAATAAAATCCCCAAGGCAGACGGGCACCATTATAGCTACCGACGATAGTGGCCTGATTATGACTGAACTGCTTTGTGTAAGGACGACCAGACTGTGCAACAGCCATAAAGTTAACTCCAAAGTTCTCAAGAAGTTTTATTTCTTTCTTGCGCTCCTCTCCAGTGGAATCCTTTACTATGCGAGTGATGACGGGACCATTATACTTGGAGCCTCCAAGAAGACGATAATCGAAATTGACCTTAAACTCATGACGGCGATCATCCGAGATAGGATTGAGCATTTTTAGTGTTGTATAACCTTCCTTAATAAGTTCAGTCATAGTGGTACTAGACAGACCCGTACCTTCGGCATACTGCAAGGTATAGTTGGCATTGATGCGGATATTCTTGGATTGGCGAAGGTCATAACTCACAGTGAGACCCTTGATGGTCTTAAAGTCGAGGTTGTCGTAGGAATAGTAGTTTTGGTTAGGATCAGCGCCTGCATATTGGACCAACTGGATAAGGTCACGGGTTTCTTTGTAGTAAGCACTGATGCCAATGGCCATATTCTTGTTCAAAGCCTGTTGAAAGCCAAGTTCATAGTTAGTGATACGCTCAGGCTTCAAGTTAGGATTGGAAATTGCAGAAATTTGGGACATATAGAGGTAGCCCAAATAGTTTGCTTGCCAATTGCTGGAAGGACGACGAGCGATAATGTCGTAGCTAGCCTTGAACTGAGAGTTTTCTCCCACAGGGAAAGAGAACGCAATACGAGGCTGAACGACCACTTGAGGTGTATAATCTTCAAAAGCCTCAACTCCAACGGTGTTGTTGGTGGCAGCCTGTTGACCATTGGGAGTACGATAAGGTGTCGGCTTGCCGGAAGTACCAGAAATGGAACTAGGGCTAGAAAGCTCAACACCATTGGCATCGTACCAAGTGGAGCCACTACGATATCCATAAATGGTAGGGTTGTCTGCATCGGCAGCGTCAACATAGACGGTCCAATCATCACCAGCACCGGAATAAATATTGCCTTGATAAACAGCACGACCTTCTCTCAAGTCACCTACAGTATAGGATTCATAAAGCAGATAGGGGTCTTTTAGGACAGACTGGTTGGCATCAAAAATATCAACACGCACACCAACGTTGAAGATAAGGTCCTGAAAATAAAACTGGTCCTGGATATAACCAGCCATGTATGTGGGAGTGAATGCAGGGCGATAACGATACTTGGAATCGCTCGGGTTAAAGAAGTCCCTCAAACTCCAATTGCTACTATTGTACTTCTTACCGGTATGGTCGTAACCATAGTAGGAAACCAACGGGCTACCATTGTTGAACAACTCATCCGAAGAAAACATATCCATACCTCCGGCTTTGACATAATCCTCAGGTTTGTAACGGTCGATATCAAGGTACCGACGCTCACCGTCATAGTCACCGCTCCAACCTAGATAGTCGCGCATGGCAGCATCAAAATAAGTTTGGGCACCACCGTTGTACAAGCGGTCATAGTCAACATAGAGGGTAGAACCTTCCCAACGATAATGGGGATTGCTAAGATCCATCTGCGAGATGTGCTTGTTTGCGTTCTGACGCATGATGGTCCACAACGAAGTTGTCAAAAGGAAATAGTAGGACTGGTCTTGACGGTCATACTGAAATCCAATTTCTATTTCATGACCAAAGATTTCAGCACTTGCTTTAGCAGCCAAATAGATGTAGTCTGTCTGAGCAAAAGCGAAGGTGTTGTCTTGATAACCAACATTACCCAGAAGACTATAAATGTTCGAAGGAGTCTCACCATTTGGCAAACCTTTGTAGTAACGAAGGTTGTCAAGGTTGGTTAGACTGCTACTGATTTCAGGTATGTTGAGAAGTTGCAAGTTGTAATTAGCATAAACTTGATTGCCTGCATAAGGCTCGTACGTACTCCAGTCGATGTTATCCACCCAACTGTCTTGCACCATCGCAGCACGACTTACACCATTATAGTCAAAAGCTGAATTCAAAGCATAATGGGCGTTTTGGGTGGTCTGAACAGAACCATTAAAACCATACTTGAAAACATCGTCCATTGAACTACCAAAAACCTCATTGTAATATTGGTATTTCTGACGATTGAACATACCGGTGATATTATACATCACATTCTTTATAGCCTTGCCGGACTTGCTTTCGCCATCAGTATTGTCAGCGGTGGCATCTTCGGCATCAGGGAAACGCTGAGTGAAGTCAAACATAATGTCCCAGTTGACAACATGAAGAACATTGTTGGCAGAGCGAGTCATGTTGAGGGGATCAAGGCTTGTTTGGGGAGAATGAGTGTAGTCGAAGTCGCCCGTAAGGGTGAGGGTAGCGTAATCGGTAAACCGAATATCAAATGCCAAATTGGCATTGACACCATAGTAGGAGGTATTGGGCACACGACTCTTGTCGCCACTGAAGTCTTTCGCGGTGAGGTTTTTAATTTCAACAAAATCATCGGCATAAAGACCTCTCTCGGCAGAATAGTTCACGGCACCGGTAACGGGGTCGTAACTGATAGGAGCATTCTCATACTGTTGCACAAGGGCATCGTTGACTACTAGGTAACGACTACCCTTGGGGCGATAAAAAGCATTGTTTCTATATGTACCGGTCAATGTCAAACGAAAACCTACTAAAGTTTGGTCACCGGTCTTTTCTCCATTCTCATCATAAATATTCTTCTTGACGACAGGACCGCTGAACCAAGTGTTCAACTGGTTGTACATACGATAGTCCAAAAGAGCATCATAACGGATGGACCCCTTGAATTGACTCGTTGGAGGCTTCAAGGTAATAATCTGCGTACCACCAATAGCCTCACCAATAGAGGCGGGAGTACCACCAAGGATAACTTGAATTTCGGCAATGGCCTCTTTAGGGACATTGACACCAGTGCGCTTTGTAATGCCGCCTTGTTTGGTGACCATATTTTCCTCACCACGGGCAGTACTAGTACCACCATCACTATAACCGACACCACCGACTGCGGCAACAATGTTCTCCACAGAGGTACCTGGCATATGGGCGATATCATCGGCAGACATACGCGTGGTCGTGGACGCATCACCCACATCAATGATGGGATTCTTGGTATCAACGACCTCAACCTCTGCCAATTGAACAGAAGCTGGCGTCATCTCAATGTTACAAACAGAAATACCAGAGGCTTTTACGTTAAAATCCGGACGGGTGTAGGGATGATAGCCCACACATGATGCCTGAATTTCGTACTTACCGACAGGTAAGGGTTTGATCGTAAAGTTACCATCCATGTCTGTTTGCGTACCCTTGATTTGTTTTCCGTCTTGCTTAGCAACGACGTTGGCAAAAGGCACTGGCTCTTTTGTCTTCGGATCGACAATGGTACCTTTGATGGTACCCTGAGCTAAGACGAAATTCGCCATTAGCAACAGACCAATTGTCATTAGTACTTTTCTAAACATACTCATTTAGGTATTATTACTACAATGGATTAATTAATTTTCAGTAGAATGCATCTCATCAAGATACTTGTTGGAAAGAATAGTCTGATAGATGACGGCCTTGCGAAGGTCGAAATCCGGAACCGAAACTTCGTCCTCAGCCTTTATAATCCCAACATGAGTTTTTCTGCCCGACTTGTAACTTCCTTTGTCAGAAACCGGATCAGCCTCGTGTTCATCTACCGTTTCGTAACTGCAAGAATCCGCAACTTCTTCCTCCTGCGCAAAATACGAATCGGCATTCTCTACCTCTTGATCTTCGTCAAAGAGAGACTCAAAAGCACTCCTAACCGAGTTACGACTCGGTTGGGAGGGCTCTGAGGCAGTTTCGTCCATCTCCACTTTCCGCTTTGTCTTGGCGGTATTTGATCGGATGGCAATCCAAAGTATGACTGCTAATATAAGAAGAAACGTTTTCACAATTTCCTTTTCAGATTATTCTACCACTATATTCTCTATTTCTTGGCTTCGAGTTTCGTGCGCTCAGACCGAGAAACATCATAGACAATGGAGCATGCAATGCACACCGATGAGAAGGTACCAACCAAAACACCAACGAGAATTGCAAAAACAAATCCACGGATAACCTCACCTCCGAAGATGAACATCATCAACAAGGTAAAGAACGTGCTACCACTCGTATTGATTGTACGGGCCAATGTGGCATTAATGGAATCGTTCATCTGTACTTTCAAAGCACGCTTGGGGTATTCTTTGCGGTTCTCACGGATACGGTCGAAAATAACTACAGTAGCATTGATCGAGTAGCCAATGACCGTCAGTACGGCTGCGATGAACGACTGGTCAACATCCATGTTGAACGGGAAGATGCCATGGAACAGGGCAAACATACCAATTACAAGAATGGTATCGTGAATCAGGGCTGAAACACTACCCAAACCGAAACGCCAGTTCTTGAAACGAATCAGGATGTAGAGGAACATAACAACCAATCCCCCGATAACAGCCAGAATAGCGTTGCGCACCAAATCGTTTGCGACCGTCGCACCTACTTGCTCCGATTGGATAATGCCCAAAGGATTGGTTTCTGTGCTACGAAACTCCTTCTCGCTAATCTCGCTGGAGAAAAATCCCTTGACTGCACCATAGAGTTTGCTCACAATCTCGTTGTTCACTGCCTCACCATCCTCATTGACCTTGTATTTGGTGGTAATTTTCAACTGTGAGGACGGACCATAAGTCTTCACCTCAGGTGCTTCTCCAAACTCCTGTTCAAGAGCGGAACGGACCTCAACAGCATTAACAGGCTGGTCAAAACGAACTACATAGGTACGGCCGCCAGTAAAATCAATACCACGGTTAAGCCCACGAACCATAATACCAACAAGACAAATTACGATAGCAGTAATGGCGATGGTATAGAAGATTTTTCGTTTTCCAATGAAATCAACATGCACATTCTGCATGAAATTTTCTGAGAACGGGAAAGAAAAATTGACCTTCTTTTTGTGGTTCATCATCCAGTCGATGCAAAGACGGGTGATAAAGATGGAAGTGAAAAGTGATGTAAGAATACCTATACAAAGGGTAACTGCGAAACCTTGGACAGGACCCGAACCAAACAATACGAGAACGATACCCATCAGGAAGGTGGTTACCTGACCATCGATAATGGCGGAATAAGCATTTTTGAAACCTGCATCAACTGCATTGGCCAAACTGCAACCGGCTCGGAGCTCCTCCTTGATACGCTCATATATAATGACGTTTCCGTCAACAGCCATAGCCAACGTTAACACAATGCCGGCAATACCTGGCATCGTAAGGACAGCACCTACCGAAGCAAGCACACCCATTAGAAGGAAAATATTTGTGATAAGGGCAAT
This sequence comes from uncultured Bacteroidaceae bacterium, assembly GCA_964483145.1. Lineage (GTDB taxonomy): Bacteria > Bacteroidota > Bacteroidia > Bacteroidales > P3 > Colimorpha. The sequence continues at coordinate 6,833 of CAZAAK010000017.1, read as the reverse complement.
AACAGAAAACCAACCACCGCGATTGTAGAAGAAGACCATGTAAACAAGAACGATAACGAAGGCTAGGATAAAGGAGATAAGTCCTTTTTGGATAGCTTCCTGACCCAAAGACGGGCCAACAACCGCTTCTTGGACAATAACGGCAGGGGCGGGGAGTTTACCGGACTTTAGAATATTGGCCAAGTCTTTGGCCTCTTCCAACGTAAAGTCGCCCGTAATGGAAGACCGACCGCCAGCAATTTCTCCGTTGACCACAGGGGCAGAATAAACGAGGTCGTCAAGCACAATGGCAATGCAGTTACCCACATTCTCACCAGTGATTCGTTTCCACTCACGCGCGCCCTCGCTATTCATTGTCATGGATATTTCATTGCCACCTGTTTGGTTGTAGTCCTGACGGGCATCAGTAATCACCCCACCGTCTAGCAGTGCAGAACCGTCACGGGTGTTGATGCGAATGGCAAAGAGCTGATAGATGTCGGAACCATCGTCGTTCATCGGCTTAGCGGCCCAAAGGAACTTGACAGTGCGGCTATCGATAACTTTCTTCTCGAAAGCATAATTAATTAAACGGGTAATTTCATCGCGGTTCTTACCTTGGGCAAGACCAACAACGGGACCTGGATAAAGGCCTCTGCTTTGGTCAGCATAAGGCTGCAGAAGATTGAAGAGCGGATGCTCCTTGGACAGATTCTCCATGCCCTCGGAAGCCTCACTCCCGTCAATACCCAAGGTATTCAACAAAGAGTCACCGCCAGCGGCAGTTTCGCTGGCTCCAACGGTGTCTACCGCGACGGTATCAACAGCCTCTTCAGCCTCTTCAACCATACTGCCTATACCACCAATGGATGCAATGTAGGTATCGACTTTTTCCAACATGGGGTATCCCTCTGTGGCATTGTCGTAAGTCAGCCAAAACTCCAATTGAGCGGTACCCTGAAGAAGCTTACGCACACGTTGAGGATCCTTTACACCAGGCATCTCAACAAGGATACGTTCCGAAGCACGAAGCTGCTGAATAGTGGGCTGGGCAACACCAAACTTATCTATGCGCTGACGAAGAATCTCATATGTGCGGTCATAGGCACTGGCAGCCTCTTCCTTAACCACCTTGATAACGGCATCGTTGTTGTCATTCAGCTTAACTCTGTCGCGCAATTGCGTATTGAAATAGGAAGCTAACTGAACATCGGGGTCTATCTCGGTAATGGCCTCATAAAACAGAGAGACAAAGTCGCGATTGGTAGTCGACTTCTGCTTTGCCACAGCCATTTCAATAGCCTTATTGAAAGTGGAATCTTCGGTATGACCCGCGAGTGCACGAACAACATCAACTGTCGAAACTTCCAACATAACGTTCATACCGCCCTTCAAGTCAAGACCAAGATTAATCTCCCTAGCCTGGCAATAACGGTAAGTAGCACCAAAGAAAACCTTCTCACTAGCCATTGAATCAAGGTATTGTGATTCGCGGGCAACCTGGAGGGAGTCTTTCAATGTTTGGGCAAGATTCGCATCGCCATGAGCTTTGCGGTCAATCCAGTTTTGTGTTGCTGAACTCTGAACATAGGCTTCGGCGTTGGCTCTAGCGCGCTTCTCAACAGTGTTCGTAACAACTGTGAACGACAATTGGTACAAACAGACAAGAACAAAAGCCCATGTAAGAAATCTGATAAGTCCTTTATTCTGCATATCTTACGTAATTAGTTTTATTTTAGTTTTTACACTTTTTGAGCATGCAAAGATAGGAAAATTTATCGACTCAGCAACATCTTCTCCAAAAAAGGCGCATTTTTTCAGAAAAATAAAACCGCTTGTTCACACACAGCATTTCTACGTCATCTTTGGCCGCAATGCAATGTACTGAACGTCAATAATTATAAGCTCCTAGAAAGCGCTCACACCACACCGTAAACCATTCACCTTTTCACCCATCGAGCCCACCCGACCAATCTTCCTGTGCAAAATCTCAAGCCATAGTCTTTTTGATGCAACAAACACATTTCACCAACATCACAGCCCAACCATCCGAAATAGGTCGACAAAGCCCAATGCAGCCTCTTGCCGGAACCAGCAACACACTGCACATCAAGTCACAAAATAGTCAATTCCAAAGACTTCTCTTAGGGAAGTCTAGATTGTTCAGTCCACTTGAGAACGGTCTTTTACAATCTCCACCGTCACGGAATCCAACTGACCACCCAGAGGAGGATTCATTTTCGACACGCTCACTTTCACCCTATCTATGGCCGGATATTCCTTCAGGATAGACTCTCCTATCCTATCGCCCACATGCTCTAGTAAATGCGAGGGAGCCGACATTACACCACTAATGGTGTGATATACATCTAGATAACTTACCGTGTGGTCAATATTGTCACTCTGTTGCGCTCGGGACGTATCGGTCTCAAACGCAACATCAACAGTGAAATACGTACCTATCCTCTGCTCTTCAGCAAGACAACCATGATAGGCATAGAAATGCATCCCATTAAGCCTAACAACTCCCATAAAAAAACGCCACTATATAATGGCCTCAAACTGCTTCAAGAAGCGGAGGTCGTTCTCAAAGTAAAGTCGCAAGTCGCGGATCTGATACTTCAGCATCGCCATACGTTCCACGCCCATACCAAGGGCAAAGCCAGAATACTCATTTGGGTCTATCCCGCAAGCCTGTAGCACATTGGGGTCAATCATGCCACATCCAAGAATCTCTAGCCAACCCGTTCCCTTGCAGATGTTGCAGCCCTTGCCGCCACACACGCTGCAAGAGATGTCCATCTCGGCCGAGGGTTCGGTAAAAGGAAAGTAGGAAGGACGCAACCGAATTTGGGTTTGCTCGCCAAAGAGCTCCTTTGCAAAATAGTTCAAGGTCTGTTTCAAGTCGGCAAACGACACATTTTTGTCCACGTAGAGTGCCTCCACTTGATGGAAGATGCAATGGGCCCGAGCGCTGATGGCTTCGTTGCGAAACACCCGCCCTGGGGCAATGATGCGAATGGGGGGCTTGGTATTTTCCATCACACGCACCTGCACAGAAGAGGTATGCGTACGCAAGGCCACATCCTGTTTACCCTCTTCTTTCTCCACAAAAAAGGTATCCTGCATGTCGCGGGCTGGGTGGTCTGGCGGAAAATTCAACGCGGAGAAAAGATGCCAGTCATCCTCAATCTCAACAGACTCGGCAACGGTAAAACCCAACCGAGCAAAGATGTCGGTTATCTCGTTCATCACCACCGAGAGCACATGACGGCTTCCCATCTCTACAAACTCGGCAGGTAAAGTGAGGTCGTGGACCTGTTCTTCGGCCTCCTGCTCCTCTACAAAATTCTTGAACTCCTCAATCTTATCCATTGCAGTGGTTTTCAGCTTGTTGAGGATCATCCCCAAGTCTTTCTTCTCCTCGTTGGGTACAGCCTTGAACTGTTCAAAAAGGTCGTTGATTATTCCTTTCTTTCCCAGATATTTTACGCGGAACATCTCAACCTCCGCAGCTCGGTCTTGGAACTTTTCGATACTAGTTGCCTGAATATCCTCGATATAGGCTTGAATTTTATCTTTCAAAGGGTTCATTATGTATATTTAATCACTTAATTTCCAGTAAATCATAAATATTTCGGTCGGCCTCACGAATCTTGAGCGCTCGGTCACACTTCCCAAATTACACTCACTCGGACCGCCACTGCTCACGACCAACCTCCTGCTTACACCTTCGGTCTACTTAGCAGCAGGTCTATACCTTTTCAGCACGGTCATCTTCATCTTCACGTCCTCTAGCGGACGGTCATTCCTATCAGTCTGTACCGCAGCAATCTTGTCAATTACATCCAAACCTTCCACCACCTCACCAAAAACAGTGTAGTCACCGTCCAAAAACGGGGTGCCGCCCAAAGTGGCATAAGTTTGGGCCTGCTCATCTGTAAAGTTCTTCCCCATACGCTCCTGCACCATCGCCAAACGGTCCGCATCCCATTTGTTGCCTTGCACAATATAGAATTGGCAGGACGAGGATTCTTTTTTAGGATTCACCTGGTCGGCCTGCCGGGCTGCTGCCAGAGCCCCCTTTTTATGGTACAAACCCGGAACAAATTCAGCGGGGATAGTATAACCCAACTCGCCATCTCCTAACATCTGTCCTTTGCTGGCTGTCCGCGAATTAGGGTCACCACCCTGAATCATGAACTCCTTTATCACACGGTGAAACAGCAGACCGTCATAAGTGCCGTCCTTCACCAACTTTAGGAAATTATCACGGTGCTTAGGGGTTTCGTTGTACAGTTTTACCACCATTTCACCATAGGAAGTCTCTATCTTGACATAAAAAATCTTCTCGTTGTTTAGATTCTGTTTATCAACATTCTGTGCAAAGATACTAAAGAAAAAAGATAGAAAAACGAGTAAAAAAGCAATTTTTTTTGTCGACATACCACGATTTTTTATTATTTTTGCAACTGCAAAATTAGTCAAAAAAATTCATATAAGCACAAAAATAAACGATTTTTTATGAAGAAAAAAAGTTTTCTTTTAATCGGCGCACTGTTAATCAGCGCATTGTCAACTTGCTTGATTACCTCTTGCGACAAAGATACCTGGTGCTACATCGATGTCACTGTGGTCGATTCCAAGAACGAAGACAAGCCCGCTCCCGGTGCTTGGGTGAAGATTCAGTACGTGAAAGATAACCCCTCAGACCCATCCAACCCCGTTGCCGGCACAATCGCCGACACAGGTCAGTGCAACGAGTCCGGCGTCTACCAGACCCGCTTCGCTGCTCCCGCTATCTTCACCGTGGTGGCCCGCATCGACGAACCCGACACCCTCAACCACCGCTACTATTATCGCCAGGGCGAGAAATCCATCCGTCTGAAGGAGAGCGAGACCGTCGCCACAACCGTCAGAATCATTGGCGACAGAACCCTTGGCCGCGCCGATTTCCAAGAAATCACCAAATAGGGCAGCCTACAACAATACTGGTCGAAGCGTCATACCAGATTTGTTATTTCGCATTATGTTTAGACCTAACCAATTCCAATTTATTCTGGCACTATCGAAGGGCTAAGAATAGATTAGAATTGTTTTTTTGATGTATTTTAATCATTTATGGCAACAAAATTTACCGACAACGACCTTGCCCAAATGGCTTCCCTAGGGCTCACGCCGGACGATGTAAACCACCAGTTGGACAATTTTCACCATGGTTTTCCCAAAGCGTCTCTCATCAGTGCCGCCACTGTAGGTGATGGTAGCATCCTCCGCCTCCAGGACGATGACATCAACAGATACACTAACTTCTATCAGGAGCACCTCGAAGGCAAAAAAATTCTCAAATTCGTTCCTGCTTCGGGTGCAGCTACCCGTATGTTCAAGGACCTCTACGCCTTCTCCGCGACCTATTTCGGTGTCGACTACTCTATCTCCAAAGAATACCCATCCGTCAAGGAATTTCTTGAGCATATCCGCTCCTTTGCCTTCTTTGACGACCTTGTGGCATGCATGGCCAAGTCCAAAGCCGATTTCGGTGATTATATGGACCGTGGCGATTTCTCCACGGTCATCAATTTTCTCCTCAAAGAGCAGTATATGGGTTATGGCAGCCTCCCCAAAGGCCTGCTCAAATTCCACCGATATGGCCACACTCAGCGCACCCCGTTGGAGGAGCATATTGTCGAAGGCGCTGAATACGCCCGCCAAAGCGATGGCACCGTCAACATCCATTTTACCGTCTCGCCCGAGCACTACACCCTCTTTCGTAAGAAGGTGGCCGAAGTAAAGCTTTTCTACGAACAGAACTTCGATATCAAGCTTCGCATCACCTTTTCCGAGCAGAAACACTACACCGACATTATTGCTGTCAACGAGCAGAACGAGTCCATCCGCGATAGTGATGGCAAACTGGTTTTCCGCCCCGGAGGTCACGGTGCCCTCATTGAAAATCTCAACGAGCAGCGTGCCGACATCATCTTTATTAAGAATATCGACAACGTAGTGCCCGATTGGATGAAGCACACCACCATCGTCTACAAGAAGGTCCTCGCAGGACTTCTCCTAAGTTTGCAGCAACAATCCTTCCAGTACCTCCGCATGCTTGACAATGGGATTAACCCCACCCAGCTCAATGATATCGAAGAGTTTGCCACGCGTAGCCTGCACATTGTCCTCCCCAATAGCTACGCCAATGCCGCCCATAAACAAAAAATCAGCATCTTGCACGATTTTCTCAACCGTCCCATGCGCGTCTGCGGCATGGTAAAAAACCAAGGCGAGCCCGGCGGCGGCCCATTCGTCACACTCAACACCCGCGGAATCAAAAGCCTTCAGATTGTAGAGACTGCCCAAATCAACCGCAAGGACAAGGCACAAGAAGCCATTCTCAACAGCGCCACCCATTTCAACCCTGTCAACTTGGTTTGTGCCACCAAGAACTATCGCGGACGTTATTTCGACTTGCGCAAATATATCGACCCCGACACCGGATTCATCAGCAAGAAAACCAAAGGAGCCCTCACTCTCAAGTCGCAGGAGCTCCCCGGCTTATGGAACGGCGCCATGGCCTACTGGAATACCGTCTTCGTTGAGGTGCCCCTTGCCACCTTCAATCCCGTCAAGACAGTCAACGACCTCCTACGGAAGGAACACCTCGAAGCCTAGCCCCCAACACCGAATGCGCCCAACCTAATCCGAGCGGAGCCCCTTTTCCTTGAAGGAGCTCCGCTCGTGCTTTTAAAACAGTTACCTGAGTAATTGATTCCGCTATTGTTCCATGATTCGGACATTTTTATTTATATAATACTCCCGGAATTTTAGACAACCGCATAGGTTGCAGAAAGAAAAAT
>CAZAAK010000016.1:0-34147 GCA_964483145.1 uncultured Bacteroidaceae bacterium | reverse complement strand
AAATTTTTCTTTCTGCAACCTATGCGGTTGTCTAAAATTCCGGGAGTATTATAGCCGATAACCTAACCTTTGGCCCCAACAGCGACAACGAGCCTATCCTCAACACCAACCACCGCATCGCCGATGAGCCAGATAGCTACACCATACTCATCGATGCCATCCCAAGCGAGCTCGACGCCAACGAAGTCGGCGTCACGCCACGCTACTACACCCTCTATAACGACATGGATGCCACCTCCTCCGAAAGCAACGGCATTATCATCCGCTATCGGAAGGCCTACGGCGAGCCCCTTTCAATTAACGTCGAAGGCCCGCACGCCAGCGATTACGACAAGCTTGTGATCCACAATAGCGACAGCGACGACGGCATCACCGTGGCTGCCGGCATAAGCAACCGCATTGCCGTGGTCATCGACCTAGACAACAGTCGATATCACCTCTATGCCAACTCCTCGCAGAATCGCCATGATTGGTCCGAAATATCGCACATAAGCGGCGAGATGCTTAACTGGCTGGCGCAGGATGAAATAGGCTTCGTGCGCGCTGTTGTAGGCGGCGACCAGAGCGACGTCACCGGCGGCAACACCGAGGTCAACCAGCTCAAACACAACTTCCAAGGCACCATCCGCAGCATACGCATCTACAACCGCGTAATCTCTGATCGTGAGCTTCAGCGATGGCACGAGTATGGATCTCTAAGCTCCAGACAAACTACAAATCACTAGCCTTTGCGCGCCAAAGCTATAGGCCGTAAGCCTCGCCCCACTCCTCAAAAAAAGGGTTGAGGCTACCTTGCCACAAAAAATACCCCGCGCCCACCCCAAGCCGGAAGCCGAGAGAGGTCTCCTAGTTTGGAGTGGGCGCGGGCTTATGTGCAGGCGGCGTGGCTCCGCGCTATTATTCGGGGTAGACCACCTGCAAGCCGTAGCAGCCGTCGAGGGCGCCGTCCTTGATTTCGATAATGGTGTCGGGTAGGGCGATGGAACGCAGGGCGCCATTGTAGCGGAAGGCATCGGCGCCAATATACCTTACCGAATATTCGTTCCAGTTGTAAAAGACTGCCGAAGGCAACTTGATGTCGGGCTCGTAAGCATCCATGCTGATGAGCTCCAGCTCGTTGCCATGGCAGATGCGGAAGAAGAAATGTCCGTAGGGCCGTTCCACTTCGATATATTCGCCCGAGCTAACTTGGTAGCCGTTGGAGGCGTCCTCATTGGGGGAGTATTTGCGACCCTTGACGGCGGAACCGCTGACAAACTTGCGGTACTGCCCGTCGGCATATCGAATCGATCCGTGGGGCGAGATGCGCACAGCACCAAACCAGCCAGTGCCAACGCGCAACTCCTCGTTCATCCATTTGATTTTACCATTGCGGCAGAGGAGTATGTGCGAGTCGACAATTTGTGCCTTTTCGAACCATGTGTCCGGGTTGAGCGGCAGGCCGTAGCCGATGATATTGAAGCCCTGCTCCTTGTCGCGCAGCAGCACGTTGGGCCCTACAAAGTCCAAAAACTCCGGTAGGTAGAAGTCCTCCGAGTTGTCAACCAATATCTCTTTGGCCAAATCGTCTGTCTGCTCGTCGCTCAGGGTGTGCCAATGGTTGGTATAGATGGCGTTTTTGTCGCAGATGAGGTACTGGAAGGTGTCACCGAGCTCAACCTTTTGGCCGTTCGTAAAAACAATGCCATTGTGGGGTTCGGGGCCGTCGAGGTGGAAGACGGCAAGCTCGTGGTGAATCTCGTAGCTGTCGCAGCGGTCCACTGCCACGCGCAGGTCTTTGGTGCGGCAGACAAGCATGCTAGCCCCCATGTCCAGTTTGCAGACAAGGAATTTCTGCTCTTCGTCGGCGGGGTCGATGAGCTCACCGGAAGCCAGCACCGGGATGGCGCCACTTTGGATTTGGGCGTGCCATTGTTTGGGGTAGTCGAGGTACTCCGAATTGCAGAAGGCGTATCTGTGGTCGCCCAAGTGGGCAATAAAATTGAAGCTTGAGCTGTCGAAGGATGTAGGCTTGATGGCCATCACATCAGCAAATTCAAATTGGTCGGGGTCCCAAAGGGGCTTGCCTGCGCGGATAAGCACACAGCGGTTGTCGCTTTTGCGGAAAGCCTTCAGGAAATCTCGTCCATGCCTGTCAGCCTCAATGCGGTAGAAGTCGGTCTGTGGGAGTATGTTCCCCTCACGGATAAGGTAGCAGGTGGAGTTGCGGGTAATTTCGGTGGAGTTGAGGATGTCGAGGTAAAAGATGATGTAGTCGGGCTGCAGGCGCAGGCACATGATGGCGCGGTGCCATTCGGGCAGCAGAGGCTTGCCGTTGCTAAAAAGATTGTATGCACCGTGCCAGAAGACCTTGGTTACCTCGGGAGAGAGGCTGTCCTGGTTGTCGTAACGGGCAAAGGAGGAGGTGCGGTCGGTGGTATTGAGGTTATACCAGATGCCATCGTCAAGAGCCTGAAAGGTGAGTGATGAGCCCTCTTGTGGGGTGGCTTCGATTTGCTCGTACCAATGGGCGAAAAGCTCCGTGCCGTCGGCATAAGCCAAGTTGTAGAGGCCGTTGTTCTCAACGAGACTGATTTGCGCGCCTTCGCGAAGGAGGTAATTTTGGACGATATTCATTTTTTTTGTTGCTATTTAGGGGGCAGGGACTGTTCCTGCCCAAGGGTTGTCGTTGTTTTTTTTGCAGGCTGCCGTGCCCCGTCCGGCTAGGTGGTCTGCGCCCGAAAGGCTAGAATTTGGAGAAAGGGTGCTTGCGCCAATAGAGTATTAGCAGCAACCCGAACAACATGCCGCCCAAATGCGCAAAGTGGGCGATGTCGTCGGATACAAAAATGCCTTCCATCAGCTCGATGGCGGCGTAGCCGATGACAAACCACTTGGCTTTGATAGGCATTAGGAAGTAAAGGTAGATGCGCTCTTCGGGGAACATCATGCCAAAGGCCAGCAGCACGCCGTATACAGCGCCCGACGCACCCACCGTCCGCTCCCATCCGGGCACCAATATGTTGCACAGCCCGGCACCTACGCCACAGACTAGGTAGTAGAACAGAAATCGGCGCGACCCCCAATAATTCTCTAATATGTACCCGAACATCCACAAGGCAAACATGTTAAAGAAAAGATGGCTGAAGTTGGCGTGCCTGAACATGTAGGTTAGCAGTTGCCATAGGCGGAACCGCCCCGTACCAATTGCATTCAGCGCCAGCATATTAGTAATGTTGAACATGCCGTACTTCTCCAACACCATTGTTGCCAGAAAAACAATCACATTGATTATCAGCAAATGCTTGACCACCGGCGGTAGCATCGAAAAGCCTTTGGGTGCGTAGTCTGTCATATCTCAGTTGTGGATTGATTGTTTGTGGTTTATAGCTATCTGTTGCACTTTGTTTTTTTGAGGGGAAAAATGTTTCAATTGCCCAGTAGGTCTTCCGGCTTAACCACCATCATCGACCTTTTGCCCGAAGGGCTTACCCCAGGCACTTGGCAGCAAAAAAGGTCGGCTATCAGCTGTTGCATCTGTGCCTGCTGTAGCACTGTGCCGGATTTTACCGCCATCTGTTTTGCTAGCGAACGGCACAGGCAGACCTGGCTGTCGCTGAATTTCTGTAGCATCGAGCCCTTGTAGTCGGCAATCATCTCGTCAAAGAGCTGTTGCAAGCCGTTCTCGTCAACTTCAGAAGGCACTGCCGTAACCACAAAGGTGGTCTGCCCCAAAGCGCCGACTTCAAAGCCATACCCCTTTAGGTCGGGGATCAGTTCGCCAAATATGTCGGCATCGGCAGGGGAGAACTGGCAACTTACGGGGAAGAGCAACTGTTGGGCTGATATGGTGTGCCGTTGCCGTGTGAAGCGTTCGAAGAGCACCCGCTCGTGGGCGGCCTGTTGGTCCACCAGTAGCAAACCCGATGGCAATGCACTTACTATGTAGCGTCCTTGCAGTTGCAGGCACGGGCTGTCGGTGTCGGGCCGGGTGGCGGCGCTCTGTTGCAGTCCTGTGCCGCTAGCCTCTTGCGATGCCGCACATGCCTTGTCCTCGTTCGCGGGTTCGGGCTCGTTGCTACCCTTGTTGGAGGGGGTGTTGCCCAGGTCAAAGAAGGACGTCCACCTAGACGGGCTTGGGTCCTGGTTTTCAAAATCTGCCCTGCGGTATCCTCCAGCGGGGGTATTACCATTCGAAGCAGGTTGGGTAAAGGGATTGTAGTGCGGGTTGTACTGCACTTGGGGCTGCGAAGGAATATAGTCTTTGGGGGCAGGGGGGAAGTCCACCTCTTCAATAGGGTTGAACTGCAACTCACCGCCTAGGCTAAACTGCCCCAAGGCCTTCTTGGTGGCGGCACGCAGAATGGCAAAAAGAGCGTGTTCGTCCACAAATTTAATTTCGGTCTTGGTGGGGTGGATATTGATGTCGATGCGTGAGGGGTCGACTTGCAGGTGAAGGAAGTAACTGGGGTAGTAGCGCTCCGGTATGAGGTCGTTGTAGGCCTTCTCCACCGCAGCGCTGAGGGCGGGGTGCTTGATAAAGCGGTTGTTGACAAAAAGGTATTGCTCGCCACGCGATTTGCGGGCATACTCGGGTTTGGTTACGTAGCCGTTCACCGTCACTAGGTCGGTCTTCTCGTCAATTGGGCAGAGGCGTTGGCGGTATGTAGCGCCGTAGAGTTGACAGATGCGCTCGGCAAAATTGCCGGTATGCAGGTCGTAGAGCAGTTTACCGTTGCTATAAAAGGAATATTCTGTGCGATAATTGATTAGCACTATGCGTTTGAAGATTTCCTCGATGTGGCTGAGCTCAATGACGTCTCTTTTCAGAAAGTTGCGACGTGCCGGAACGTTAAAGAAGAGGTTCTTTACCGCAATGGAGGTGCCTTCGGGGCAACTGCAGGAGGTCTGCTCCTTTACCTCGGAGCCTTCTATAAGGACTTGCGTGCCCAAGTCGCTACCATGCATGCGGGTCCTGAGCTCCACTTGTGCAATGGCAGCAATGGAGGCCAACGCCTCGCCGCGGAAGCCCATCGTGTGGATGGCAAAAAGGTCGTCGGCTTTGTGTATCTTGGAGGTGGCGTGGCGCTCAAAGCATATTCTGGCATCGCTCTCGCTCATGCCGCAACCGTTGTCGATTACCTGCATCAAGGTGCGGCCGGCGTCCTTCACTATCAGCTGTATCCGGGTAGCTCCCGCATCCAAAGCATTCTCCAGTAGCTCCTTCACGGCCGAAGCCGGTCGGTCCACCACTTCGCCTGCTGCAATCTGGTTGGCTACGCTGTCGGGTAATATGCTTATCAGGTCCACTTTTCGCCTTCTTAACGGTTGCTTTTCAATTCCTTTGCCTTTTTATTCTGCTGGCACTTCGGCAGCCTCTTCGCTACGGTGCATGTTGTACTCAAAAATCTCCTCCGGGGTCATGCCCACCAAGGGGATGAGTTTGCGGGTGTCGGAAGCCATAAAGTGGTCGGGGTACTTGTCAACAAAAATCTGGTAGGCCTCTTTGGCTTCTGTATACTGGCAGTTGAGGTCGTAGGCATTGCCTTTGAGAAAGTAGCACATCGGCACTTCCGAGAAATCGGGGTAGTTGTTGATAACGCGGTCGAACAACTCGATGGCGCGTTTGGTGTGGAGGACATTACTCTGCATTTCGGCACCTTTCATCAGAAATTGGGGTGTGAGGGTGTCGTTGGGGTATTTGTCGGCAAAAGCCAGATAGAGGTCGGTCAGCTTGTCGGCAGTGGCAGTGTCGGCCACAATGGCATTCACAAAAATCGAATCCTCAAAATCCAAAATCTCGTCCACGCGTTCTTCGCGCCCCGGACCGCATGCCACTAGCGCTGCAGAGGCAAGCAACAGAAATAGTATCTTTTTCATGGTTATATTTTTAGCTAGGTTACGCCTTGCCGGTGGGGTTTGGCTGAGGCCTATTTTTTTGCGCCCTTCATGCGGTAATGCGTGCGCACGCGCCCTGCCACAATGTCGTTAATCTTGCGCTTGAGCATGGTGCGGCGCAAGGGGGAGAGCCGGTCGGTGAAGACCTTCCCGTCCAAATGGTCGCACTCGTGTTGCGCCACGCGGGCCAAGAGCCCGTGAAACTCCTCCTCTCGAAGGTTCCAATGCTCGTCGTAGTAGCGGATGCGGATGCCCTCGGTGCGCAGCACATCCTCGTGGATATCGGGGACCGACAGGCAACCTTCGTTGAAATACTGCTTTGGGCCGATGAACTCAAGAATCTCGGGGTTGATGAGCGTATGCTCCTCCGCCTCCGGGCCGTAGGTGTCGGTCTTCTCGTCGTAGGGGCGGAAGCCGATAACCACTAGGCGGATGGAAAGGTCGATCTGTGGGGCAGCAATGCCCACGCCATCGGCATTATACATGGTTTGGTACATGTCGGCAATCAGTTTGTCAAGTTCGGGGTAGTCCCTCTCCACAGGCTGCGCCACTTTGCGCAGTGTCGGGTGGCCAAGGCCAATAATCGGGTATATCATTTTGCACAAAAGTATTTGTTCTTAATACGGTGTCGTAAATTGCATTTGGGTTCAATCCGCAGGGTTGCCGTTGCCTGTGTTTTTCTGTTTGAAAGCTTCGCCTTGCAAGTAGTCCTGCAACATAATGGTGGCGGAAAGTTGGTCGATGAGGGCTTTGTTTTGGCGCTGTTTCTTTTTCAGCCCCCCGTCAATCATGGCCCTAAAGGCAAGCTTGGAGGTAAAGCGTTCGTCGATGCGGGCAATGGGGATGTTGGGAAAGACCTTGGCAAGCTTGTCAACAAAGGGTTCGATGTAGCGCATCGAGTCCGAGGGAGTGTTGTCGAGGTGCTTGGCTTGGCCAATGAGGAACATGTCAACGGGCTCCTTTTGGCAGTAATCCTGTAGGAAAGGGAGCAACGTAGGGGTCCCGACCGTGCATAGGCCGGTGGCTATGATGCGGCAAGGATCGGTAACGGCAATGCCGGTACGCTTTGTGCCATAGTCAATTGCAAGGATTCTTCCCATATTTTTACACATCGTCCAAGCGTGCAAAGATACAAAAAAAAACGCAAATCACCACTTTGCTGTTTCTTTTCGCAATGCCGTAGAGTTTTTTTGCAATGTTTTAGGGGGCAAAATTGGGTCAATCGCTGGCTATTGTGGGTCCACATCAAAGTGTATCTGCAAGGAGGAGAACTGCTTGTCCGTCTTGAGCTTGTCGGCAATGTCGAGGATGATTTTCTTGGCCTGGGCAATGGGTTCTGTGCGCTCGAAGCGTATCATGATTTCCTTGAGGTAAAGCCCCTTAATCTTGCTAACACTAGGGTATTCCGGCCCTACCACACGCGTTTTGAAAACTTCCCGCAGCTGCCCCGCAAATTGCGCCGCCGCCTCGTTGAGCACTTGGCTGTCGCGATGCTTGAGCGTAATCTCCACCAGTCGGCAGAAAGGGGGATAGCGAAACACCCGGCGGTCGGTAATTTGGCTGTGATACATGGCTTGGTAGTCGTTGTCTATCACATTGCGGATGGCCTGATGATAAGGGTTGTAGGTCTGGATAATCACTTTGCCCTGCCGCCCGTGCCGTCCCGCACGTCCGCTGACCTGCGTCATTTGCTGGAATGCCCGCTCGAATGCCCTGAAATCGGGGAAATATATCAAGTTGTCCGCGCTCAGTATCCCCACCACACTCACATTGTCGAAGTCCAGCCCCTTGGTGACCATCTGCGTCCCCACTAGGATGTCGATGCGGCGCTCCTGAAAGTCGTTGATTATCTCCAGATAACGGTTTTTTTGCGCCGTGCTGTCCAAGTCCATGCGCGCCACCTTGGCTTCGGGGAATAGAATGGAGAGGTCGTCCTCGATGCGCTCGGTGCCGAACCCTTTCATGGTCAGGTGGTGCCCGTGGCATGCTGGGCATTCCGATGGCAGGGGTATGGAATATCCGCAATAGTGGCAACGCATGCTGTTGGTAGCCTTGTGGTATACTAGCGACACATCACAGTGCTGGCAAGTGGGCGCCCAATGGCAGTCGTCGCACTCTATCCGCAGCGAAAAGCCGCGACGGTTCTGGAAGAGAATGACCTGCTCGTGCCTCTCCAGTGCTTCCCGTATGTGGTCCAACAAAAACTGTGAGAAATGGATGACCTCCGCCGCTTTTGCCCCCATCTGCCGCCGGACGCGCTTGCTCTCTTCTTTCATGTCGGCACAGAGCACTTCGGGCAGCTGCAAGCCTCCGTAGCGGTGCTGCATCTGGCACAGCCCGTACCTGCCTTGCTGGGCGTTGAAATAGCTCTCCAGCGAGGGTGTTGCCGACCCTAGCACCGTCTTGGCGCCCCACAAATGGGCCAGATAGATGGCTGCATCGCGCCCGTGATATCGGGGCGCGGGGTCGTGTTGCTTGAAACTGCTGTCGTGCTCCTCGTCCACAATCACCAAGCCCAGATTCTGAAAAGGTAGGAAAAGAGCGCTCCGCGCCCCCAAAAGCACCTGGTAGCGGCGGCTGGGGTCGGGGTCCATGGTGCGGCTCCACACCTCGGCTCGTTGCGAGGCGCTGAAACGCGAATGGTAAATGCCCACGCGGTCGCCAAAATATTTGCGCAAACGATTAATAATCTGTGCGGTGAGGGCGATTTCGGGCAAGAGGAACAACACTTGTTTGCCTTGGCGGACAGCCACATCGATAAGCTTGATGTAGACTTCCGTTTTGCCGGAGGAGGTGACTCCATGCAGGAGCGAGACAGGCTTTTGGCACTGTTGCAGATACTCAAAGGCGTTTTGCTGCTCGGGGTTGAGTTGGATGCTCTCGGGCGAAAGCACCGACTCGTAATGCAGCAGGCGCGATTCCGTCTTCTCCTCCTGCAGCAACACCCCATTGCGTATGAGGGTGCCCAGGGACGACGCCGAGACCGTTTTGCCGTCGGCGGGGGCAAGCAACAGGTGCCGAGGTACAGCCTGCTCGCCAAACTGGCTCATCTGCATAAATTTGAGCAGAAGGTCGACTTGCTTTGTGCTCTTCTTTTTCTCCAAAGTGTCGAAAAGCTCCTTTAGGCGACTTCGGTCGGCATATTCGGGCGCGAGCGAGAGGTAGGGGGTGGTGCGTGGGGTAAAGCGTTGGCGCAGCTCCTCGTCCATGACAATAATTTCGCGCTCAATCATTGTGTTCATCAGCGGCATCATCTTTTGCAAGCCTATGGCATGGCCGATGTCCTCCACTGTCATGACGTGGTGTTCGCTAAGCAGTTGCACCACGCGCAACTCCTTGTCGTTGAGGTTGGAGAGCTCGCCTGTAAAGTCGGGGTGGATGGAAACTAACGACTCGCTAGCCAGCCGAAGGGCCGAGGGCAGTGCAATGGCCATAACATCGCCTATGTACGCCATGTAGTACTCGGCTATCCACTCCCAAAACCTAAAGGTCCGCTCGCCAACGATAGGTTCGGCATCAAGGATGGCGAGGATGTATTTGACGCTGTAGTTCGGCACCTGTTCGTGGAGCCGACGCACTACAGCGGAATAGAGCCGTTTTGAACCGAATTGGACCACAACGCGTTGCCCGACTTTGATATCATCGTTATACTCCTCTGGCACGCGGTAGGTATAGGTGTCGTGGAGGTGGAGGGGGAGGATGACATCGGCGTAGTAGGTGAGCATAGAGTCGGTTCGGGATTTTCGGATTTTTGGAATGCAAAGGTACATTTTTTTTTTGAAATACCGCTTTTTTGCGGCACACCCTGGGTTGTTGGCACAGCTAGGAGCTACTTTCGGAGGCGGAAAAATTGTTGCAGGCGGGAATGTTTTTGCAGGCAGAAAAAGTTTTTGTAGGCATAGGCAGGGTGTAGGTGAGGCATAAGTGGGGTATGGGTAGGGTATGGGTAGGGTATGGGTGACGTCGCTTTTTTGTTTACCTTTTGTTTAGCTTTCTTTTACGTTTCTTTTACCTTTTATTTAGGTTAGGTAAACAAAGGCTAAATAAAAAGTAAAAGAAACGTAAAAGAAAGCTAAACAAAAGGTAAACAAAAGAGCGACGTTTCCCTTACCTTAGTACGGCTTCACCCATACTTTAGCATTGCTCTGCACATACTTTAGCATTGCTCTGCCCATACCTTAGCATTGCTCTGCCCATACTTTACTGGTCGGCTAGGGCCGAGTTGCGCGGACGGCAGCAGGTCCATTGGCAGCTGTTCGGCACTGCCTAAATTCCGGCAATGGCATTCGGGCCTATGCGATAAGAGCGCAGGTGGTGGGCTGGGGCATCGCCCCGAGGCGTGGGATTAGCCACAAAAATCTGCAATTTGGGATTTTTTTCGTATCTTTGCACCGCGAATTGCGCAAAAAGCGGAAGAACTTTCCCCATGTGAACGACCGGTCTGCTTGCGGATAGAAACTATAGAGTGAACTAAACGACTGTTGCGAATGACAAAAGCAAAACCATTCATCAAGTGGGTTGGCGGGAAAGGCCAACTCTTGGAACAACTGGAAGCATTGCTACCAGCTGACTTTGATAATTGGGACAATGCTACTTACATTGAGCCTTTTGTTGGCGGTGGAGCCATGCTCTTCAATATGCTGCAAAAGCATCCAAACATCAAACGTGCTGTTATCAATGACATCAATCATGATCTCATCGTTTGTTATCAAACGGTTAGGGACAACGTTGAAAAACTTATACCTTCCCTGCGGGATATAGAAAAGCGTTATTATGCTTTGACTGACATGGAAGCAAAGCGAGAGATGTTTATGGAAGTGCGTGCGAGATATAATGAAAAGAACCTTGACGCAATTGAGAATACCACATTATTCTTCTTCCTAAACAGGACATGTTTCAATGGTCTCTATCGGGTTAACCGCAAGGGGCTTTTCAATGTGCCGTGTGGAAAATATTTGACACCGCAAATATGCGATGAAGCTACGTTGCGTGCTGATAATGAACTGCTGCAACGTGTAGTAATACTTGAAGGAGACTTTGAGCAGACCATAGATTTTGCCCAGGATCAGACTCTTTTCTATTTCGACCCACCTTACCGTCCCCTAAGTGACACTTCGAGTTTCAATGATTATACAAAAGATGCTTTCAATGATGACTCTCAAGTGCGCCTGAAAGAATATTGCGATGTTGTAAGTGAGCGTGGCTATAAATTTATGCTAAGTAATTCAGATTGCAAAGGCAAGAACGAGGAAGACAATTTCTTTGACGTTCTTTATGGTGCATATCAAATAGACCGTGTAATGGCTTCACGTAATGTGAATGCTAATGCTGCTAAACGTGGCAAGATTAGTGAAATACTTGTCCACAATTACGTGAATACAAAGGAACAACAAACACTTTTGAATTTTGACCGATTAGAAGTGGCTGAGCCACAATTTGTTTATGCCTAAAGATTTTAATAAATTCATGTCTCAGCTAAAAGAGACAAATCAGACCTTAGGCTTCTTCTGTGACTTTGATAAGATTTCACAGAACGTGGAAGATATAAAGTTGAGCCTTTGTATGCTCAATAGCTTGATTGGTGCAACAGACTTGCGCAAAAGTGTAGAAACGATTTGGAATAGAGACCGTCATGCCTTTTCGGTTATGGATATTCTTATTGCCGTAAGAACACGTGACAGGAAAAAGATAATCGATTCTATTGGCAATTGTGTTCCACTGGAAGATATGTTTACATCTATTGATGGCGTGATGACATTTCTTCAAGATACTGGGCTTGCCGACATCTTGCAAAACCAGCGAGTAAAAGACCTTGTTGACTATGTTTTCGGTATAGAGACGGGGCTTGACACAAATGCAAGAAAGAATAGAAGCGGCCATATCATGGAAGGGACTGTTGCCAACATCCTGACACGTGCAAAAGTCAACTACCGTCAAGAAGTCTATTCAAGTGAGTGGCCTGCAATAACAGAAGCCCTTGGTGATGATGAAAAGCGCTTTGACTTTGTCATTGAGACTCCTTCAAAAACATATCTGATGGAAGTGAATTTCTACAGTGGTGGTGGCTCGAAACTCAACGAAGTGGCTCGTTCCTATTCGGATATTGCCCCGAAAATAAATGCTGTTGATGGCTTTGAGTTCGTTTGGATAACTGATGGCATAGGTTGGAAGTCGGCCAAGAATAAGTTGCAGGAAGCATTTGGTATTATTCCGAGTGTGTATAACTTAACATCGATACAAGAGTTTATTGCTAAAATTAAGATGTAGATTATGGCATGTAAAAAAGATCATTCTAAAATCCAGCAAATTATGGAACAACTCCCTGTGGACCAAGGAGGTGTTGGAAGACATAAGTGTGCTGCTTGTGCGTATGAACAAGGATACAAGGATGGATTGGCAAGAAAAGAGAATATAAATCTTGGAGCATTGCTAGATTCACTCGAGGAAAGTCAAGCCGCGGCACAAAGACATAAAAGTCCACATGCGGCCTATGCTCAAGGTTATTTCAATGGAGTAAGAGACTCATATTTATTAAAAAATGCAAGCATTCTACACATCGCCAAATCATGACTTCACGCTTGCTCAAGGTGATAGTTTCAAACTTATGCTAGACTTTGATTTTAAGTTTGACATGATATTTGCCGATCCACCATATTTTCTTTCGGGAGGCGGCATATCCATGCAGAGCGGTAAAGTGGTATGCGTTGACAAAGGTGATTGGGACAAACCAAAGTCTCAAGAAGAGATGATGGAATGGAACCGCCATTGGCTTAGTCTTTGTCGTGAAAAGCTAAAGGACAATGGCACCATTTGGATAAGTGGTACATACCACAATATCTTTTCTGTGGCCAATTGTCTTACCGAACTCGGCTATAAGATACTAAATGTAGTTACTTGGCAGAAAGTCAATCCCCCGGCAAACATCTCATGCCGGTTCTTCACTTATTCTACAGAGTTTGTCATTTGGGCGCGGAAGAACAAGAAAGTTCCGCATAAGTTCAACTATGAGCTGATGAAGCACATCAATGGTGGCAAGCAGATGACTGACGTGTGGTGTTTGCCTGCTATCGGAAAGTGGGAGAAATCTTGCGGAAAACATCCTACGCAAAAGCCCCTAAGACTTTTGACAAGACTAATCCTTGCTTCTACTGATAATGGTGATTGGGTATTTGATCCTTTTTGCGGAAGCGGTACAACTGGTATTGCCGCAAACCTTTGTGACCGCCGATTTGTAGGTATCGAGCAGGAACTTGAATTTTGCGAAATGGCAAAGGCAAGACGCAAGGAACTTGAAAGTGTTGGAATGCGTGACAGTTTGATTAATCATATAGACGATTTGCAGTTTGTTATGCCAACACTTTTGTAGTGGTAATTGAACCTTTTTGCGAGAGATTTTTTTGAAAAATAAACTGAGTCATTTAGGCTTGACATATTTGTGTTGAAGTTTATAGAATGTTCAGTTGTGAGACTTCCAGTACGGGTTATAGTTTTGGTGATTATCTCTGCCGCTATTATGTGTATACTGCAAAAATAGGTGCATGTATTTTTGCGCACAGAAATACAATTTTCAACCTGCTCAAGATGTTATGTGTTGAGGCTTTGTCTAACAGATAGAGACGCTATAGGCTGTAAATCCGCTTTGTAGGTTGCACTGCTGTCAGGCGGGATTGCAGTTTTGGGCAGGTGGGTGGTAAGATTTTTTTGGAGTTGTTATTATGGGTAGGAAACATATTGTTATGGCGGTGACAAACGACTTGGTGACAGACCAGCGGGTGGACCGCAGTTGCAGGGCGCTGACGGAGGCAGGATACGACGTTACGCTAGTGGGCAGGAGGCTGGCGGGGAGCGCCCCTTTGAAGCAGCGGGAGTACAGGACGAGTCGGATGCGGCTGATATTCAGGCGGTCGGCATGGTTTTACGGGGAGTACAACGCACGGCTGTTGCTCAAACTGCTACTGATGCGTGCGGACGCTTTCTACGCCAACGACAGCGACACCCTGCTGGCATGCTCTCTAGCGGCACGGCTACGGGGCAAGAAGCTGATATTTGATGCGCATGAGCTCTTCCCAGATGTGCCTGAACTGGTGGAGAAACCGCGGGTGAGAAAGGTTTGGAAACAGGTGGAGAGGCGTTGTCTGCCCCAGGTGGATGCCGCCTTTACGGTATGCCAGAGCGTGGCGGAAGAGTATAGGAGGCGTTATGGGGTAGAGATGAGTGTGGTGCGGAATCTGCCGGACTGGGATCCGCAGTGCGATGCTGACAAGACGTTGGAAAAGAGCACGAAAGTGCCGGATACGGAAGGGCAAGGATGGAACTTGCTGTATCAGGGGGCGGTGAATGTGGGCCGCGGAGTGCGGGAGCTGGTGGATGCGATGGAAATGTTGCCGGAGGGGAGGCTGGTGGTGGCAGGCAACGGCGATTTGCTAGAAGAGCTAAAACGCTACACCTCAACACTGCCATGGAGGGAGCGGATAGAGTTTTTGGGGCGTGTGGAACCTCAGAGGCTGCATGGGCTTACTGTTGAGGCCGACTTGGGAGCGTGTCTGCTAGAGGATATGGGACTGAACTACCGCTATGCGTTGCCCAACAGGATTGCCGACTTTGCGCATGCGGGGGTGCCGATTTTGGCCACCGGCTTTGTGGAGATACGGCGTGTGGTGGAGAAATACCATACCGGGGCGCTGATTGGGGCTTGCCCAAGGGAAAAGGATGGCAAGCAGTACAGGAGTTATGTGCAGCAATTGGCAAAGACCATAAGCGACACCATTGCACACTGGAGGGCATTGCCGGAGGAGGAAAAGCATAGGCGTTTTGCCTTGGCACGAAAGGAGTTGTGTTGGAAAAATGAGAAAAAAGTGCTTTTGGACAAAATAGACACAATATTTTAACAAAACGGGCGTTACACAAATAAAACAAAACAAGATGATATACGACATTTTGCTGATTCTTTACTTTGTAGGCTGTGTGCTAGGGCTGTGGTTTGTGTTTGGGAAAGCTGGCGTGGCACCATGGAAAGCGCTAATACCCATATACAATATTATTGTTTGGATAAAGGTGTGCGGCAAAAGTTGGCGCTGGTATATTTATTTTTTGATTCCGGCCATCAATATATTTACCTTCCTACTGATGGTGGTGGAAACGGCAAAGGTGTTCCATCGCTATGGTTTTGTGGAGCAGACGCTGGCAGTGATTTTCCCATGGATATATCTGCCTGTGGTCGGGTTGAACAAATGGGAATACCACAATCCGTCAGGCGAGCCACCTCACAAAGTCAGCGAATGGCGTGACTGGTTGGATGCCATTGTGTTTGCCCTAGTGGCAGCTGTTATTATCAGAGGCAAGGTGCTGGAGTTCTACAACATTCCCTCTAGTTCGATGGAGAAATCGCTGCTAACGGGCGACTACCTGTTGGTGTCGAAGCTAGCCTATGGTCCGCGCCAGACAATGACCCCGATAGCGGTTCCGCTGGTGCACAATGTGTTGCCTTTTTCGGGTGGACAGGTGGAGAGCTACCTGGACTGGATAAAGTTGCCCTATCACCGCTACCCGGGGTTTGGCAAGGTGAAGCGCTTTGACGCTGTGGTGTTCAACTACCCCGACGGCGACACAGTGTGCACGGCTTGGCAGAGCAACCGTAGCTATTATGAATTGGTGCGGGAAATGGGTAGAGAGAATGTGCTTAGGGCCAAACAGTTGCCTGTAGGGAACGAGTGGGTGGAAAACAAAATTAGGGTGCGCCCGGTGGACAAGCGCGAGAACTTTATCAAGCGTTGTATTGGTTTGCCCGGGGAGGATTTGCAAATCGTCGATCAGGTGGTTTACATCAACGGAAAGAAGTTGCCCAACCCCATCGAAAGCCAGCAAACCTACGCCGTGAAGTTTTCGCAGAATGGGCTGAACTGCCAAAAGATATTGGAGGATGAGGGAGTGAGCCGGGAGGACTACGAGAATGCCCTCTATGGCATTTACTGCGGCAATGATGCGTATGAGCTACCGCTGACCGAGCTAAAGGCCGAGGAGCTGAAGTCGAGCTATTTTGTGGAATCGGTGGAAAGGAAATTCTACCCGGCTTCTTTTGGCAACAGCAGCATCTTCCCCCACACCGACAGCAGCAGGTGGAGTGTGGACAATTTCGGCCCCGTGCACATCCCTGCCAAGGGCGAGCCCCTGCAACTGACCTTGGATAACCTGCCTATTTATCGGCGCGTGATTGAAGTGTTTGAAGGCAATACGTTGCAGGTGAAAGAGGGGAAAATATACATCAATGGAGAAGAGACGGCTAGCTATACTCCCAAAATGGACTACTATTGGATGATGGGCGACAACCGCCACAATTCCGCTGACAGCCGTTACTGGGGCTTTGTGCCCGAAGACCACATTGTGGGCAAGGCTGCACTAGTGGTGTTCTCCATAGACAAGGACCACGGCAAGGTCCGTTGGGAACGCGTTTTCAAGAAGGCTTCGGACTATAAAAAAAAAATATTAGGTTGCGCACAATAATTTGCAATTTTTTAAGTTAATGGTGTACTGAATAGAAAAATAGGGAAAAATTATTAGATTATCGGACATAAATGAAAGCAGTAATTACTACACCCAAAGGGACCATGATTGCGGAACTGTATGAAAAAGAAGTTCCGGGGACGGTTGCTAATTTTGTCAAATTGGCTGATTCGGGATTTTATAATGGGCTTCGTTTCCACCGGGTGATACCTGGATTTGTCATACAAGGTGGATGCCCCTACAGCCGCACCCTAGGCGATGCGCGAGTAGGGACAGGTGGCCCAGGGTGGCACATTAAATGCGAAACCGATGCCGAAAAGCAATATCACGACAGGGGTGTGCTGTCGATGGCCCATGCCGGGAAGGATACCGGAGGGAGCCAGTTCTTTATCTGCCACAACAGGGAGAACACGCAACATTTGGACGGCCACCACACCTGCTTTGGCAAGGTGACGGAAGGTTTGGACGTGATAGACAAAATTGAGGCTGGAGACCTTATCGAGAGTATTAAAATTGAAAAAGACTAATTTTTATAAGCTATGAATTTAGGTATAAATTTGCTTGTAGCAGAAGATGACCCCAATTTGGGAACCATTGTAAAGGCATATCTGACCCAGAAGGGCTACACTGTATTTTTGGCTGTGGATGGGCAGGCTGCACTCGACTCCTATCAGAATGATGATGTGGACGCTTGTATTCTTGACGTTATGATGCCGGTAAAAGACGGTTTTACTGTAGCTAAAGAGATTCGCAAGGTGGACAAGCGCATACCCATCATTTTTTTGACGGCAAAAAGTTTGGAGGCCGACAAATTGAAAGGTTTTGAGATTGGCGCGGACGACTATGTTACCAAGCCCTTCAGTATGGATGAGTTGTTGGCGCGTGTGAACGCCACTATCCGTCGTTCCTTTGACGACGGCAAGCCCGACAAGAGCATCTTCCATATCGGCAACATTGTGTTTGACTATGGCCACCAGACCTTGACATGTGACAAAAATGTGCAACGCCTGACCATGAAGGAGTGTGAGTTGTTGCGTATGTTTGCAATGAACTTCAATCAGTTGGTTGACCGAACCAGCACATTGCAGAAGATCTGGAAGGACGACAGCTATTTTGCCGCGCGTAGCATGGATGTTTACATCACCAAATTGCGCAAGTATCTGAAAGTTGACCCGCAAGTGCAGATAGTGAACGTGCACGGGGTCGGTTTCAAGCTGACAACCAAGAACGAATAGATGAGGCTTACCTTCCTTGGAACGGGTACTTCGCAGGGAGTACCCGTGATAGCTTGTGGGTGTACTGTTTGTCAGTCGAAGGACAGGCACGACAAGCACTTGCGGACATCGGCATTGATAGAGACTGACAGTGGCAAGAACATCCTCATAGATATTGGGCCCGACTTTCGAGAGCAGATGTTGCGGGAGCATGTGACCCATTTGGAGAGCATATTGGTGACACATGCCCACCGCGACCATGTGGGCGGATTGGATGACATACGTCCGTTCAACTGGGCGCAACGGGCGAGGATGGAGATTTATTGCAACCGCCAGGCGCGCATAGCCATTGAGCGTGACTACCATTATGTATTTGAACCGCACCAGTTCCCCGGTTTGCCGGAAGCTAACCTACACGAGTTGACGGGCGATGAGCCGGTGATGTTAGCTGCAGGGGAGGAGGCGTTGCCAATCAAGGCAATGCACAAGGACTTGCCGGTACTTGGCTATCGCTTGGGGCGGTTGGCATATATAACCGATGCCAACCATATTGATGCCAAGGAGATGGAAAAATTGAGTGGTGTGGATACTTTGGTTATCAATGCCTTAAGGCGGCAGAAACATTTTTCGCACTTTTGTTTGTCAGAGTCGTTGGAAATAATCAGAGCCGTAAAGCCACGCGTGGCTTACCTAACGCACGTGAGCCATGAGATGGGGTTGTATGCCGAAACAGAGAAGGACTTGCCCGAGGGTGTGCATCTTGCCTACGACGGTTTGCGGATAGAGGTGGAATAAAGAGTTCGGGTCATGCACCTGCATATCGTAGCTTTCAATGTGCCTTGGCCTGCCGACTACGGCGGGGTGATAGATGTGTACTACCGCATCAAGGCACTGGCGGAGCATGGGGTGAGGATTCACTTGCATTGCTACAACTATGGGCGCGCTGAAGCCAAAGAGCTAGAGGCGCTGTGCGAGGAGGTGTGCTACTATCGCCGTCGAACCGGATTCCGGCATCAGTTGGGGCGTAGGCCTTATATAGTGGCTTCGCGTAGCAGTCGGCAGTTGGAGAAAAGACTGAGACAAGACGATTATCCGATTCTGCTAGAGGGTTTGCACGACTGCCGTGTTTTGGAGTGGCCAGGCTTTGAAAAACGCAAGATAGTGGTGCGGGCGCACAATGTGGAGCACGAATATTACAGTTCGCTTGCCCGTGCCGAGAAGAGCCTGTGGAAGAAGTTTTTCTTTTGGTTGGAGTCCCGCAAACTGAAGCGGTATGAATCTATTTTGATGCGGGCGAGTGCGGTGATGGCCATTTCGGAAGAGGATGCGCAGCATTTTACGGCACTGGGGTGTAAGCGGGTGATGGTGGTGCCGCCATCGCACGGGCATGGGAGGGTGAGTTCGCAATTGGGCAGGGGAGGTTATGTGCTCTACCAGGGCAACCTCTCTGTGGTGGAGAACGTAAAGGCAGTGGAATACATCGCCAGGAATTTGATGGCAGGTTCAAAGTATACTTTTGTTGTTGCTGGGAGCAATCCGGGCAAGGCGTTGCGGAACGAGCTAAAGCGATATAATAATGTGACATTGGAGGCTAATCCCTCGGACGAGCGAATGCATCGGCTAGTGGCTGAAGCGCATGTGAATGTGCTAGTAACAGGTCAGGCTACGGGTGTAAAGCTGAAATTGTTCAATGCGCTTTACGAGGGGCGTTTCTGCCTGGTCAACTCCGCGATGGTATATGGCACTGAACTAGCGGAGGCTTGCGTGGTGGCCGACAGCCCAGTTGCCATGCGTAGTGCCCTTGATAGGTTGATGGAGACCGAATTTACGGAGATGGAGTTGACAAGAAGAAAAAAGATATTAGAGAAGACTGAACGATTTTGTGGACTTGAGAATATTCTCTTTTAGAATGCAATATTTTTAGTATCTTTGCGTTTTTACAAAGAACAATGGCAAAGATATTCAGAAGGTACAAATCAACAATTTATGGCAACTATCGCAAAGCCTATCTAATAGACGGGGCGGTTACGGGTGCGGCCATGGGGCTGGTTTTGACAGTGAGGGACTATTTGGCGGAGAGCCCGATGGGGCAGCCCGAGAACTTTGTTACGGAGGTAGTGATGGCGGTGGGGATTTTTTGGTTTGCGTATCGGTACAGGAAACATCTGCCGGAACAAAAGGTGACGCTTAAGGAGTTGATGCTGCTAGGGCTTGGCATAGGTGTGGTGGGATCGGTTGTGTATGGGTTGTGGACCTGGCTCAGATGCGGTGTGCTCGATAGTAGCATGGTGGAGTTCTACAACTGTCAGCGCATTAGTGTGATGGAGCCTGCCGACAGCAGTGCCCAAGCCAAGGCTGCCGTGGAGATGGTGAGGGGATATACAGCGGGGGATTGGGCCTTTATTGGGGCCTTTCGTTCGGCGGTGATGAGCATCATCATGGCCTTTCTTGCTGCGCTGATATTCAAAACGGAGCAGAGCCCGGTAGTAGAGAGGGAGAGCAAAAAAGGCAAGAAGTGAAAGTGAAAAGGGTAGGCTGGAGGATATTCTAGAAGATATTGAAGATTGAAAACACAAAAAAGCAAATATTTGTAAAATGGACATTTCGATTATTGTTCCACTATTTAACGAAGACGAGTCGTTGCCTCATTTGGCAGAATGGATAGACCGAGTGATGAAAGAGCATCGCTTTGATTATGAGGTTATCATGGTGGACGATGGCAGTAAGGACAATTCGTGGAAGGTCATTGAAGGCCTCAGCGAAAAAAATCCGCGTTACAAGGGGGTGAAATTTCGTAGAAACTACGGCAAGTCAGCGGCCCTGAATGTGGGCTTTGCGCGTGCTTGTGGAGATGTGGTCATCACTATGGATGCAGACCTACAGGACAGCCCAGACGAGGTTCCCGAACTTTACCGCATGGTAAAAGAGGACGGGTATGATTTGGTGAGTGGATGGAAGAAGAAACGCTACGACTCCAAGTTGGCCAAGAATATCCCGTCCAAGTTCTTCAATTGGACCACACGAAAGATGAGTGGCATCCACTTGCACGATTTCAACTGCGGGCTGAAAGCATACCGACGCGATGTGGTAAAAAGCATCGAGGTATATGGCGAGATGCATCGGTACATCCCCGTCATTGCCAAATGGGCGGGATTCGGCAATATTGGTGAGAAGGTGGTACAACACCGTAAGCGCCAGTTTGGAGTGACCAAATTTGGGCTAAACCGCTTTGTGAACGGTTATTTGGATTTGATGAGCATCATGTTCATGTCCAAATTTGGCAAGCAACCCATGCACTTTTTTGGCTTGATTGGCAGTGTGTCGTTCCTGTTGGGGTTCATAGCCTTTGTGATTGTATGTTTGATGCGCATTTGCGGTAGTATTTCGTTAACCAACAGTGTTTGGTTCTATGTGTCGATGCTTTTTATTTTGATGGGAACGGTGCTGTTCTTGGCAGGATTTTTAGGTGAGTTGATTTGCCGCAATTCCTCCACCCGCAACCAATACCTTATCGAGAAGGATATGACAGGAAATACAGAGAAAATAGACTAAAACAACCAAAATAAAACCAACAGAATATGTCACTTCAATGCGGTATAGTAGGACTGCCCAACGTAGGCAAGTCGACTCTCTTCAACTGCTTGAGCAACGCTAAGGCGCAGGCAGCCAACTTCCCCTTTTGTACCATCGAACCCAATGTGGGTGTGATTACTGTTCCGGACGAGCGCTTGAATAAGTTGGTTGAGATGGAACGTCCGGCTAGCGTGGTCCCCGCCACAGTGGAGATAGTGGACATTGCCGGCTTGGTGAAAGGGGCTTCGAAAGGCGAAGGATTGGGTAACAAATTCTTGGGTGATATCCGCACCACCGATGCCATTATCCATGTGTTGCGTTGCTTTGATGATGATAACGTGACCCATGTGGACGGCAGTGTGGACCCCATCCGTGATAAACAGACTATCGATTTGGAACTGCAATTCAAGGATTTGGAAACTATAGAAAACCGTTATGACAAGGAAGTAAAGAAGGCAAAGGCCGGTGGCGATGCGAAAGCCAAAAAGTTAGTGGAGGTGATGGATCTTTACCGCGATGCCTTGTTGTCCGGTCGCAGCGCCCGAACTGTAAAGTTGGAAGAGAGCCAGCGTGAAGCAGGGAAAGATCTGATGTTGCTGACAGCCAAGCAGATACTGTATGTATGCAATGTGGACGAGGGCTCTGTAGTCAGTGGCAACAGATATGTAGACGCCGTAAGGGAGGCAGTGAAGGACGAGGAAGCAGAAGTGTTGGTGATAGGGGCAGGTATAGAAGCCGATATCGCCGAGTTGGAAAGCTACGAGGAAAAGCAAATGTTTTTGGAAGATTTGGGATTGAAGGAATCGGGAGTTAACCGTTTGATTAAGGCGGCCTACAAATTGCTCAATTTGCAAACCTTCCTTACGGCAGGACCCAAAGAGTGCCGGGCATGGACCTTTAAGAAAGGGATGAAAGCCCCACAGACAGCAGGTATCATCCATAGCGATTTCGAGCGTGGTTTCATCCGTGCCGAGGTTATCAAATTCGACGACTACGTTGCTTATGGTAGCGAAGCCAAATGCCGTGAGGCCGGCAAGATAGCTGTGGAGGGAAAGGACTATGTGGTGCAGGACGGCGATATCATGCATTTTAGATTCAACGTCTGACAGAGGTTGTTGTGAAGAGGAGTTTGGATATTGTCAGGTTGGCGGTGATGCTGGCGGGCGCGACGGCGCTTGGCTGTGCCTGTTCGACACAAAAGGCCAACTGGACCAATGTTCAATACCACAACACTACAACGCACTTCAACGTCTGGTGGAACGGAAACGAAAGTCTGAAGGAGGGGGTGGAAAAGATGGAGAGCGGCTTGAAGGATGACTATACGCGACTTTTGCCGGTCTACAAGCTAGGCACCAAAGAGGAAGTGATGACGCTGAATCCGCAATTCGACCGTGCCATAGAAAAGAGTGTCAAAGGCATAAAGAAACACAGTATTTTTGTTGGTGGCATGGAGCATGTGGAGTATATTCCGAAATGCTACATGATGATGGCCTATGCCACCTTCTACAAGCACGACTATGCAAGCGCAGCTGGCACTTGCCAGATGTTGCTTTCGCAGTACCAGGGCACTGCAGTTGGCGATGAGGCAGCTGTGTTGTATGCACGTTGCTCTTCGCAGGAAGGGCGTTATCAGGATGCGGAGAGCTATTTGGATGAGTTGGTAGTGGCGTTGGGTAAAGGTAGTTTTGATGCTGGGGAGAAACTAAACCTTTATTTGGCCATGGCAGAGTGCACGTTGCCGCAGGAGAAATACAAAAAGGGCGTACAGTTCTTGAAAATGGCTTTGGAGGAGAAGCCTTCCCGTCGGCAAAGGGCGCGAATATACTACATTTTGGGGCAAATTTACCAGAATAACGACAAGCGCCCGACAGCCTCCAAATATTTTGAAAAGGTGCTCGCCTGCTCACCTGCCTATGAGATGGAGTTCAATGCCCGCTTGAACATTGCCTCCTGCGCCGATTTGCAGCATACAGACCGCGAAAAATTGGAACGGCTACTGGATAGAATGCTGAAGGATAAAAAGAATGAGGAATTTATAGATCAAATATATTGCGCTCGGGGCGAGATGTATATGGGTATGCGTGAGACCGGAAAGGCGGTGGAATCTTTCAAGACCTCGTGCGCGGTCAGCAAGGCCAACCTAGCGCAAAAGGCGCGTTCGGCAATCCGTTTGGGTGGTATCATGTACGACAAATTACAGGACTACGACCAGGCACAAATCTATTACGACACTGCCATGGCACTGATTAAGCCCGACTACCCGCACTATAACGATATCAAATCGCGCTACGACCTGCTTACATCGCTGGTGAGCTATACTCGTGTGATAGAGCGCAACGATAGCTTGATAGCCGTAGCTAACATGCCACAGGCCGAACGGATGGCCCTTATTGATAGGAAAATCGTGGAGGTGAAAAAAGCGGAGGAAAAAGCAAGGGAACGCGAGTTGATGGAGCAGTTGGCCGGTGACGGTAATGCCCAACAGAACACACTCAAGGGCGATTGGTATTTCTACAATAGCAGCACTGTGCAGAAAGGCATGGAGACGTTTCGTCAACGTTGGGGCATGCGCATGTTGGAAGACTATTGGTTCCTTTCCAAAAGAGGTTTGCTAGGAATGAATCTGTTGGCAACGGGCGAGGGCTCTGCGGACGAGGGCGACATCGTGGAGGGGAGCGAAGAGGTGGCATTGAATTCTGCTGTAGCAGACAGCTCAGGAAATATTGGTGGCGCACTAGGCAACCCCGATGACCCTCATGCGACAGCCTACTACCTGAAAGAGTTGCCCAAGAACCAAATCGAGCAGGACTCCATGCAGGCTGAAACGGCAGTGGGGCTACTCAACGCCGGCTACATTTATTATGACGGCATCCGAAATATACCCATGGCATTGGAGTGTTACTTGAGAATGGTCAACAACTACACCGACAATCCGGAAATCGTACAAGCCTTTTACATGCTCTACAAGATTTACGACAAG
The DNA here is from genome assembly GCA_964483145.1 of uncultured Bacteroidaceae bacterium. Classification (GTDB taxonomy): domain Bacteria; phylum Bacteroidota; class Bacteroidia; order Bacteroidales; family P3; genus Colimorpha. The sequence continues at coordinate 10,003 of CAZAAK010000016.1, read as the reverse complement.
CAGGGCAACACTCCAAGTTCTAATTATTACCGCGACATGGTATTGTTGGGATTCCCGGATAGCGATTTTTCGAACTTGATTCTTGACGAGGACTACTATAAGGAAATTATTCACCGAAGTCAGCTGATCAGAGAGGACTACGATGAGGTATATAACCTCTACCGCAAACATCGCTATGGTGATGTGGTTCGGGCGGTTTCCACGGCCAGGAAGCTTTATGATGGAGACCCGATGCTGGGCAAGTTCAGCTATTGGGAAGGATTGGCCTTGGCGCGTATGGACAACAAAGCAGCTGCTGTGAAGGCTTTTGAAGGAATTGTCTCGGCATACCCCGAAAGCGACAGCATTGTGCCGCTTGCGAAATCTCAGTTGAGTTACTTGTTGGGCAACGGCGGAGAATACATTGCTATTAGCGGAGGCAGCGAAGTTTTGGATGATTCGGTGGCGACCCGACTGCAAAAGAAACAGCATCAGTTGGAGAAGAATGCTTCGAACCTAGTGAAAGCCGAAAAGGATTTGCCACCAGAAGCCCAACTGTTCCGCTATCGTGCCGACAAGCCGCATCAGGTGATTATATTGGTGAGAGACAAAAAAATACGGGCCACTCAACTACAGGGCAAAGTCGGTCTTTTCATCAGTACATATTACAGCAATTCGGGGCTACAAGTGAAGCCGCTGATGTTTACCGACTCTACGCAGATGATTACCATTAAAAGTTTCAAAGGCGCCTCGGATGCAGTGGACTTTTGTAAGCATCTGATGCGTGAGGAGGGACCCATGCGGGACTACGATGCCAGCGATTATCAGATCTTTGCCATCTCGCAACAAAATTATGCCACCTTGTATAACCGCAAGAAAGTGGACGCATACAAACTCTTCTACGAAAAATATTATTCAAAATGAGCGAAAATCCAAGTAGTTTAATCAATACTATTACAGTAGGCACCACCATAAAGGGCGACATTGCGGGTAATGGCGATTTCCGAATGGACGGCGCGTTGGAGGGTAACATCACCCTTACTGGGAAAATGGTCATTGGCGAGAAAGGGCTTATCAAAGGCAATGTGGTGTGCCAAAACGCAAACGTGATGGGAACCATTGAAGGGAATCTTTCTGTAAAGGAATTTCTTACGCTATATGCATCGGCGCGTGTCAAAGGCGATATTGTGTCCAGCAAGTTGGCTATCGAGCCAGGTGCATATTTTACTGGGACTTGCCATATGTTGGATGAACTGACCGATTGAGGTATGGAAGATGTTTTGTGTCGGCTTTTCGCTCAATGGGCGGGGGCAAAGCCACAAGAGATGTTCAAGCTCTCCGCCAGCGGAAGCAATCGCAAGTATTGGCGCATCCTCGGGGGAAATGTCCACTGCATTGCCACCTTCAATGGTGATGTACGTGAGAATGAGGCCTTCTTCTACTATAGCCGTTTTCTAAAGCAAAAAAACATCTGTGTGCCCGAAGTCTATGCAATCGACGGCACACGGCAGTTCTACTTGCAGCAGGATTTGGGCGACACGACCTTGTACGGCTATCTTTGCGACAAACAACGACAGGGAAAAGGTTTTGATGCCGAGGTGCTCGGGATTTACAAAAAGGTTATGGAAGACCTTTCGGACATCCAATTGGCTGGACGTGAGATGGACTTTTCCAATGCTTACCCCCGTAGCACTTTTGATGCCCAATCGATGCAGTGGGACCTAAACTATTTCAAGTATTACTTCCTGAAACTCAAATATATCCCTTTTGACGAAGAGTTACTGGAGAGGGATTTCCACACACTGACGGAATATCTGCTATCGGCAGAGTGTGACTATTTTTTGTATCGCGACTTTCAGGCGCGCAACATTATGCTTTGTGGAGAAAAACCCTACTATATCGACTTTCAAGGGGGTAGGAGAGGGGCGGCCCAGTACGACGTAGCTTCGTTACTTTACAGTGCTAAGAGCAATATTCCAGAACCCATCAGAAAGGAATTGCTGGACCATTATATCAGCTCTCTTTCGCAAAAGTGTTCAATTAACAAAGAGAATTTCCTTTGGTATTTTTGGGGGTATGTGCTCATTCGAATCATGCAGGCGTTAGGTGCCTATGGCTATAGGGGATATTTCGAGAGAAAAGATTATTTCATTAGTAGTATACCTTTGGCAATTAATAATTTGAAGCAAATTATCGAAAGTTACACTCTACCTGTCAAGCTCCCCCATTTAGTACAGGTGTGGCGTTGCATAGCAGATATTGAGCCAGCCCGGACGGTTAATCCACTAACGGCTGGACTTACTGTTACTGTCACTAGCTTCTCCTATAAACGGGGATTGCCGCAGGATGATTCAGGCAACGGGGGTGGATTTGTTTTCGACTGCCGAGCCCTGCCCAATCCTGGGCGCTATCCGGAGTACCGTTGTTACACGGGAAAAGATCGTCCAGTGGTGGATTTTCTGCAAGGGGATGACGATGTTGAGGCCTTTTTGTCGGAGGTGCGTCAACTGGTTGGGGCATCAATTAAAAAGTATTTGGAGCGAAACTTCACGAGTTTGACAGTAAGTTTTGGCTGTACAGGAGGGCGACATCGCTCGGTTTACTGTGCAGAAAGGTTGGCAGGGTGGATTAAGGAAAACTTTGATTGTAAGGTCGTTGTAATTCATCGTGAACAGGAGTAAAAAAAACTTTCAACTTTTTTCCCGTCATATCCCGCTTTTTTCGTACTTTTGCACTCCAGTTTGGATGATAAAAAAATGAATATAACATGAAAAGTAGAACTTTGATCCAGATTCTCTTAGGCCTAGTGATTGTCGGTTTGGCAATATGGCTTTATTTGAGCATTGCGAAACCCGTTAAATTTGACGACGAATACAATAGACGCCGTGATGCATGTGCCGAAAAGTTGAAGGCTATCCGTACGTTGGAGGATGCCTACAAGAACACTTACGGTTGCTACACAGGTAGTTTTGACACTCTTTTCAACCGTTTGATGAATGAGGACAGTATGCAAGTTGTCAGCAAGACGATCAACTACGACATAATCCCTGCAGACGTTAAACTTGAAGAAATGCCTGAGGCAGAGGCCGTAAAATTGGGTTACATTATTCGCAAGGTTGTCTATGTCAACCCTATAAAGAATCTTCGTTCCAATCCCAAGGCTAAGTTCAATCTCACTGATGAGGAGATTCGCAATCTCCGTTATGTCCCCTATCCCAAGGATGAGCAGAACGAATTTCAGCTCTGTGCTGGCTTTATTGAGAAGAGTGGGTACAAAATGCCCGTATTCGAGTGCAAGGTGATGATGGAAGACTTACTGAAAGACTTGGATGAGCAGCTTAGAATCAATAAATTGGCTGAGCTTGAGCAGAACCAGCGTTTCCCAGGTTGGAAAGTCGGAGACATGACGCAAGCCATTACTGATGGTAATTTTGAATAATAATGTTGAATAAAGTCACAACTGTTATCACCTCAGATAAGGCGGTGGCCAATAATGACTCGAGATTATCCATTTGCCTTGCGGCAAATGGATTTTCTTTTTCGGTCGTTGCTGGTGAGAGCGAGATTGTGACCTTTGGTGAGGTAGAGTTCGACTTCAGTCTTCCATTGACCGATCAGGCTCAGTCTATTAAGGAAATATTTAATAGTTTGGGCATTTCAACTTTCGGGTTTCGACAAGCGTTTTTGATAGTGCCGACGGATTGTTATGTGTGGATTCCGGAGCATTTGCATGACACGATTCGCGACCGTCAGTACCTGCGAATGGTTTGCACACCCGATATAAGTCTTGGTGTCTATCACATTGCTGTGCCGTACTTGCAGTCCATGATAGTTTTTTCTGCCCCTACTACGGTTGTGACCTCCTTCAAACTTGCCTTTCCGGGTATTGATGTGCATTGCCAGCATTCTATTTTGGCAAGTCGCACTATACTTCGTAGGAGCGCACAGAGGCCTGTCATTCTGATGCACGTGCGCGAAAGAGTGGGGGATTTTGAAGTTTTCTTTAATGGACGGCTGTTGCTGAGCAACAGTTTTGTTACCCAAAATGAAAATGAGTTGTTGTACCATGCCATTGAGCTGATGAAGCAGTTCCATTTGGAAACGCCTGATATGGAGTTGGCCATTTGTGGCAAAGTGGATAGGAAAATTTTTGCCATGTTGCAGCACTATTTCCCCAATGTTGTACTCTACACCGGTAGTCCGCTCACTTACACAGATCCTCAATTCCAATCATTTCCTACCTACAAACATGTATTGTTGTTCCCATAAACCCAAAAAATGCGCATTATTGCAGGTTTCCTCAAAGGTCGCCGACTCAATCCTCCCGCCTCGTTGCCTGTCCGTCCGACAACCGACATGGCCAGAGAGAGTCTTTTTAATATTCTTAACAATTATGTCGACTACGAAAGTTGTGCTGTGATGGACCTTTTTGCTGGTACTGGGGCCGTTTCTTTGGAGTTTGTCTCTAGGGGTGCTAGAGAGGTTACCTCCATTGATATCAACGCTCAATGTACCGATTTCATCAAGGACTCTGCACGACAATTTGGCATCAAAAATCTGCATGTAGTGCGTTCCGATGTGTTTGATATGCTCAAGCGGGCCTACAAAAAGTTTGATATCGTTTTTGCCGACCCTCCATATGCATTGGAGGCCCTTCCGCAATTGCCCGACCTGATTTTTGATCAAGACTTGCTAACGGAAGACGGCATTTTTGTTCTAGAACATCCGCGTGAGTACCAATTTGAGCAACATCCACATTTTTGGCAACACCGAAATTATGGCAAAGTAAATTTTACTTTTTTTGCTAAACAGTTGGAAGTGGAGGATGGAAGATAGAGAATTATACACAAATTTAAATATCATGAAAGCAGTAGTAAAAACCAATTTTTCTTTTTCCAAACAAAAAAGTCTGTATGTCGGTAAAGTGCGCGATGTGTACAATATCGATGATAAGTACATGGCTATGGTAGTGAGCGACCGTATCAGTGCTTTCGATGTGGTCCTTCCTAAAGGTATTCCTTATAAAGGTCAGGTGCTGAATCAAATAGCCGCAAAATTCCTTGATGCTACTGCTGACATCGTTCCCAATTGGAAGTTGGCCACTCCCGACCCAATGGTTACTGTGGGTTTGAAGTGCGAGGGCTTCCGTGTGGAAATGATTGTGCGTGGCTATTTGGCAGGTAGCGCTTGGCGTGAATACAAGGCTGGGGCTCGCAAATTGTGCGGGGTTCAGTTGCCCGAAGGAATGGTCGAAAATCAGAAATTTCCTACTCCCATTCTAACACCTACCACCAAGGCCGATGAAGGTCATGATGAGAACATTTCCCGTGACGAAATAATCAACAAAGGCTTAGTTTCAAAGGATGACTATGAACAATTGGAGAAATACGCTCTAGCGCTTTTCCAACGCGGCACCGATATTGCTGCTTCGAAAGGGCTGATTCTTGTCGACACCAAGTATGAATTCGGCAAACGTGATGGCAAGATTTATCTCATTGACGAGATTCATACTCCCGACAGCAGCAGATATTTTTATGCCGATGGTTACGCCGACCGCCTTGCTAAGGGCGAGCACCAGCGTCAACTCTCCAAAGAGTTTGTTCGTGAATGGTTGATGGATAACGGATTCCAAGGGAAAGAAGGGCAGCAGGTTCCAGAGATGACGGACGAGATTGTTAATAGCATCACCGACCGTTATATCGAACTCTTCGAGCACATTACTGGGGAAAAGTTCCAGAAGGCCGATGACTGTGCTGATGTTGCCTCGCGAATTGAGAAAAACGTTACAGAATACTTGAAGACTTTGTAACGTGGAAATCGAACGCAAATATCTTGTACGTGATTTGCCTGACGACCTTGAACAGTACGAGCACTACGAAATAGAACAGGCATATTTGTGCACTTCACCCACCTTGCGCATTCGCAAGATGGGTGAAAAGTATATACTAACCGTCAAGGAACCCTTGCAAACCAGTTCCACTGCCATCTACAACCGTGAAGAAGAATTTACACTCAGCGAACAGACCTACAACTATTTGATGTCCAAATGCGATATCGGTCGAGTGGGGAAGACCCGCTACCGCATCGATCTCCGCCGACAGACGGGCGACGGGGCCTATGAAGGACTGATAGCCGAGTTGGATATCTTCCATGGACGCCACAGGGGGCTTATGTTGGTTGAAGTGGAATTTCCTAATACATACACAGCCAGTAATTTTGTTCCTCCGAGTTGGTTTGGAGAGGATGTGTCGTCCGACTATCATTATCGCAACAGCTATTTGGCATCAATGCCATGAAAAAAATACCACATACCTTTACTATCGTTTTCGCGCTCATTGTTATAGCAGCGGTTTGCACTTGGTTTATTCCTGCCGGTGAGTTTGTTCGCGAAACCATTAACATACAGAATGCCGATGGTAGCACCACCGCACGAGAGGTAGTGCAGAATGGATCTTTCCATTTTGTGAAAAGCCAGCCGCAGACCTGGCAGATATTCTCTGCACTTTTCAACGGATTTGTTGACAAAGCGGATATAATTATTTTTATCTTGATGGTCGGCGGAGCTTTTTGGATTCTCAACAACAGCCACGCCATTGATGTTGGGGTGATGGCTTTTTTACGCAAAGTATTGAAACTGAACAAATACACATTCTTCCAAAGAATAGGTGTCGAAAATATCATAATCTCTTTGATAATGACATTGTTCAGTCTCTTTGGTGCCATTTTTGGCATGAGTGAGGAAACCATTGCTTTCGTTATTATTTTCGTTCCGCTAGCTATCTCAATGGGCTACGATTCAATCGTAGGGGTAAGTATGTGCTATTTGGCCGCTCATGTAGGTTTTGCCGGAGCTATGCTTAATCCATTCACCATCGGTATTGCACAGGGGATAGCAGACCTGCCCATTTTCTCCGGTCTTGGATACCGTCTTTTCTGCTGGGCAGTTCTTACCACGATAGGCATTGCCTTTGTGCTTTGGTATGCCAACCGCATTAAACGTTGTCCTCAAAAATCGCCCATGTACAAACTTGATGACTATTGGCGACAACGTGCTCAGGAACAGAATATTTCTGCTGTCGAGTACCATTCACCAACAGTTGCATGGGTACTTTATGGCATCCTCTCTATCGTGATGGTGGTATGCTCAGTGTTCATGCCAACAACTTCCGTAACAGTTGGAGGAGGCAAAGCCGACCTTGTTATTTTGCCTATATTAGCGGGAGGATTTATCATCTCTGGATACTTCATGTTACGCAAGTCGGTGCATTTCTTTATCTTGGACATTCTTCTCTTCACGATTTGTTTTTTAGTAGTTGGTGTGTTGGGTTATGGTTGGTATGTGATGGAAATTTCGGCGCTGTTTTTGGCAATGGGTATCTGTAGTGGCATTGCCGATGGACAAGGAGCTGATAATATTGCCAAACTTTTTTTGGCTGGCTGCAAAGATATACTTTCGGCAGCTTTAGTGGTGGGATTGGCTAGCGGAATCATTTTCATCCTGCGCGATGGCAAGGTTATTGACACCATTCTATACGGGCTTACTTGCTCGTTGGCAGAAACTGGCGAGGTGACTTCTCTCGGTGTGATGTATCTTTTTCAGACATTGCTTAACCTTATTATGCCCAGCGGGTCCGCTAAAGCGGCTCTGACTATGCCTATCATGTCGCAATTTGCAGATTTAATCAATATTAGCCGTCAGACAACAGTGTTGGCGTTTCAATTTGGCGATGGTTTTACAAATATGATTACTCCCACCAGCGGTGTCCTCATAGCTTGTATCGGTGCGGCCAAAATTCCATACGCTACTTGGGTCAAATGGGTATGGAAGTTCATTTTAGCCCTAATAGTGATTGGCTTTTTGCTGATACTGCCCACATTATTCTTCAAATTCTCCGGATTCTAAATATTCCCCGTCATGAAAAAGGTATTTTTTGCTGTACTTTTTTGTTTACCATTTTTCTTTTCATTACAAGCACAGGATTCTGCTTATGCACGTCTAATCATTCGTCAATTGTCTTCCAGTACGATGTATGGCCGTGGTGCTTGCCATCGAGGGGATTCCATTGCAGCTGCATTTTTGGCGGGGGAGATGGAGCGACTTGGTATACTTCCATTGCAACCAAATTATTACCAGCATTATAACTATAATTGCTATAGTTTAGAGGGTCCTATACATTTAAAAATCAACGGCCAAGAACTGACTCCCTATACTCAGTTCCGTGTTTTTCCCGCCGAGCGGTATGAAAAGAAAATAGCATCGTCATCATGGAAAAAGCAACTCAAAGGCGGCATGTGGCTCTTTGGTGTTGAGACGTTGGACACTTATGGACCTATTGTTGGAGGTTATCGCAGCAATCCTGTCTGTATTGAGGTACTCAATGCCGCGCTTCCTAAACGGGTAAAGAATATAGATGCCAACATACAGGTCCGCTATCATCCCAATTACAGGTCACAGAATGTTGTAGGCTATGTTAAAGGAACTGTTGATACGATGATTGTTTTTACTGCACATTACGACCATTGTGGCACAATGGGCGACAACATAGTTTTCCCTGGTGCCCACGACAATGCAAGCGGTGTAGCAGCAGTGATGGACTTGGCGCGAATAGCCTCGGAAAAGAAACCATATTATACTATGGTATTCATGCTCTTCAGTGGAGAAGAAGCCGGTTTGAAAGGATCCCAATATGCAGCTGACCATTCGCTAATTGATTTTTCTCGTGTCAAACTGCTTTGTAATATCGACATGTTCTGTGGAGGAGACGATGGCATTATGTTCTTCAACGCCAAGAGTGAAAGTACAAAATGTTTTTATAATCAACTTCTTCAAATCAACAATCGGACCCATGTTGCCGCCGAAATACGCCCTCTCGACAATAGACCCAATAGTGACCATTGGTGGTTCTCCGATAAATGCCCGTCAATCTTCTTACTCACTATGGGTGGTCCTTATGGCGGTTATCACGATCCTGCCGACATCTGTGACAATTGTGGTTTGGGCCATTACAATAATTTCATGTCACTAATCAAACATTTGGCGTACCTCGATTGAGCAAAAACCACCGATACTAAAACTCTACAATAAACAAAGTTTGGAGCGGAAGCGTTGTAGAATTTTGCTTTGCAAACATATTACTTTACATAACGTAAATACTAATATAAAAACAAACACACATGAAATCTTATTTTGTTTACAAATGTAAAGTAAGATCATCTATCAATTTAGATGATGTTTATCAGGATTTTTATTGCATGGGTTATTCTGTAGCAAATGCCAAAAAGCATTTATTTGCTAAACTTCCGACTGGTTACTTCGAGCTTGTGTTCATGCAGCCATTGAATGTTACCGACATTATATGCGGTATAGATACTCATGTTTCACTTATTAGGTCTGATAGTTATGAATGATAGTATATATCAGTATGTACAGCTTTATAAATCATTAGGTACTAGTAAGTTAGAACATGTTAAGGTGCTAATAGATAGTCGTTTGTCTGTTGATGAGGTAGTGAGGTTGTTTTATGAGCAATATTGTAGCTTGTTCGAAGAAGGTACGACTATTTCGTTTGTCTATCGGTGTCGCTTTATCCATATGACTAAAGTAAACTATACAATTTTAATAAATAGAAATAGATATGAAGATTGATCTAAAAAAAGACGACTTGCAGAAACTTATGCAGGTTGATTCGGTCCCTGCAGCCGTCAAGGCTGCTATTTCGGATGCCCTGAACGCTGGTACGCCTATACCGGCTTGGCTAGTTACTTTGCTGAAGGTGATAGCTTATGCAATTGGTCTTGTCCTGGCAGGTATAGGAACCACAGCTACGGCTGCTACGTTGTTTAACCTGTAACACATGAAGTCATGAATGCGCGTCCGCCTTAAAAAAACAAATGATTATTTTTTTTTCAAATCCCCCCCCACAAAACCACGGGGGGTTTAAAAAAAAAATAAATATATTCCTTATAGAAAATTCTATAGTACTCCCCATTTTTAGACAGGGTTAATATTCAGTTATACTCATTG
>CAZAAK010000015.1:0-34683 GCA_964483145.1 uncultured Bacteroidaceae bacterium | reverse complement strand
GACGCTATGGATAGTAATAATAGTTTGTATTTCATTTTGTTTAACTGTTTATGTAGGCTTGAATTTTATTACCCAACATCTCTTGACGGTGAGCCTATACTGATCGTCAAGAGAGATGTTCTATCTTCTTTTGCAGAGTTGCATGAATAATTTTAAGACAAGTAATCTGCTACTTGTTTGCGCTAGTGCTTCTTTTTAGCCCCACACAACGAGCACCAAGTTTTGTGCAGGGCTTTAAAATTAGCTTCATAATTCGCGTTTTTTGGTCCTTGACTCAGTAGTGTTAATCTTCATTGCTTGCCACGGGTTGAATTTACAAAACTATGAGTATGCTTTTAACGCCTTTGACGTTGCAAAGATACGTATTATTTTAAGTATAACAAGTTTTTGGTATAATTTTTATCACATTTATTAGTAAATTATTGGTTAAGCGTTTGTTATGCAAAGGCTGATTTTCTATGGCACCAAGTTTTGTGCGTAAGTCAACCCTTATCGGTGATGCAAATAAACTGCAGAATGCAAGAAAACAAAGGGGCAACACCACCCTTTCAAGGATTGTTGCCCCTTGTCGGATCCCCCCTCCACACAAATACAAATACACGCACACCACACAAGCTAGTATGTGCCCCCCCCCGTGCAAGACTCAGGTATATTATTTTTCTATCCCAACGGGTGGAGTAGGCAATACTACAAATCTGCTTACTAATAAGTTACCATGGCATCATGCTACGCGGTTGACGAAGGATGCGCTCGGTCTCTTTAATGTTTTCTTCGGTTAAAGGGTGATCGTTATCAACATAGCGCCGTCTATACTCTTCCACGCCTTCACGGGAATACTCGGTGAGTATACAATCTTCTACATTGCGTAGAGTAATGCGAGGTGTCTTACAGCCAATCTTCTTGGTCTCCTCCCCAAAATCAATGCGGTATTCATATTCGTAATGGATGTGACCGAGTTGATACTCTCCGTCATATCTGAAGTATCGAAAATGAATTTTCCTATAGAGCATCTTGGACTTATAATATTTTTTGTATTTGCGAAAAAGTTTGTCTTCCAAGGCGAAATATTCTTGCTTCGGAAAAATATGTTCCATTTCTACGATAGCCAAGTCGTCCTTGTTGATTAAAAATCTTCTGGTTATTGTACCATCTTTTCCAAGGTGTTTGAAAGTTGAAGTTACGTTAACTCTGTAGTAGCGTTTGCCGTCTTGGTCTAGGGTTTCCATACTGAAAGAAGATTTCTTGGAGAATAGAAAGTTTTGTGTACTTCTCCAAACCGCAGTTTTGACAAAGTCAAGCGCGATGGTTTCAAAATGATTGGAAGGCTTGCTGTATCCTTCTAGGTCAAACACTGTATCTAATTTCTTTACTCCTAAAAGGTTTCGCCAATAAGTACTGTCATAGACAATAATTGTATCCAGTGATTGGCAATAGCGGTATACATCTTCTTCCCATCGATCTGTTCCGGGTGATCCATGCAAGTAGTACATGCTATTATCGTTATAGGGCAACAAGTAGCTTCTTATCATTCCTTCACTTTTAACAAAATCACGATTATTCACCATTTGATGGTTTTTGCAGTACCATATCCCTATTGCTGGTTCAATGCGGTAATTCTTAGGAATGCGTTCTATGACGGCTTTCATTAGATCTCGTGCAGTTGCGTACTCAGTTATTTCAACAGTTTTTAGCAGGTTTGCTGTTGGTTTTAGATATACTTTCCCTTTATGTCGAATCAGTGTTTTAACTTTGACAGTGTCTGAACAATATCCCAAGGAAGAGATAATTACCTGGGCATTCTCCATCCCTTTCGGTGTGTGTAGTACGAACTGCCCCGCTTCATTGCAGTATGTTCCCTTGGTTGTATTCTCTATGTGGATGGCTGCGTAGGGGACTTCTTGTTCCGTGTCGCTGTCACACACACTGCCATAAATAGTATTCTGGCAGTGTGCAGACAACGCCAATATTGCCACCAAAATGGCCACAATATGTCTATAATTCATTGCTTCACAGGATATTATTACCAAACTTTGCCTGACCAGTCGCTTGCGGTTTTTATAGCTTCCCCAAGAGAAAGATCAAGTCTTGGATTTCCCTCAGGTGAAGATTGGATAGTCGCTGTAGATATGGCTCCCCAAGCAAAACCTGTGGCATCAACAACAGGTGTAACAACTACTTTTACTGTATTTTCCACCACATTACATATGCCATCCCACAGTTTTCCCCAAAAACCTGTATCTGGGTTGTTGTCCTTTCGCTGTTTTGAGGTGTTTGTAATGAAATACCAAGCACTATTGGTGTCATTTACTACTGTATACCAGTAATAATAGCTGTAGCGGGCTATTGCCAATGTACCAAGAGCAATGTTATATTCCGAAACATCGTTTTGCGACGTTTCTACAGTCTCGCGTACAGTAATAATTCGATTCTCTTGTCCAATCAAATGTTCTGCATATTCTTGGGGGGTTGGTAATGTGTTTGATTCTAAAATTGAATTTGAATAAGCAGTCAATGAATCTAGTACTCCTGCGATGATTTCTCCACTGAAGATTGTATCGAATGATGCCGCACTCAAAATAGCATCGGTAATAAAGCTAGTTGTTGTTTCGTAATGGCTGAAGGTTTCCGCAAAGGTAATATCGCAAGGTAGGTCGTACTGCTCTTGTAGGTATTTTCTCGAGAGATTATATATGTCGGTGTCTGTCGGGTTAGGATTGTTGTCAATGATGTAGTCCAAAATCTCATTGTGCATTCGCCCACAGTAATCATAAGAATTGTTCTGATTAGCAATTCCTAATACGTTGGTGGATGTAACATTCGGCATAGTTGTATCATTTGAGTTTCGCTCTTTAGAGCAGTTACTAAAGGTGCATATGCATATTATAGCTGATGCTACAATAGTTAAAATTATTCCTAATTATTCCTATCTTTTTCATTTTGTTTGTATTTATTTTACACACATACCCTTATCGATAACGCTAGAATAAGGGTATTGATAAGTAATATGACAATTTGATATTGCTTCAATGAATTTTTTTCTTTGCAAATCCAATACGTCGCACATAACACAACTTGTAGTCCTATTGTTTTACAGACTGACTAAATGTTGTCCTTAGCCCCACACAACGTGCACCAATTTTGTGTGGGGCTTAAAAATCAACTTCATGATTCGTGTTTTTTGGGTTGTTGATTCATTAGTGTTAATTTAATCTTCACTGCCTACCACAGGTTGAATTTACAAAACTATGAATATGCTTTTAATGCCTTTGACGTTGCAAAGGTACGCATTGTTTTAAATATAACAAGTTTTTGGTATAATTTTTATCACATTTATTGGTAAATTATTGGTTAAGCGTTTGTTATGCAAAGGCTGATTTTTCATGGCACCAAGTTTTGTGCGTAAGTCAACCCTTATCGGGTGGTGCAAATAAACTGCAGAATGCAAGAAAACAAAGGGGCAACACCACCCTTTCATGGATTGTTGCCCCTTGGTCGGATCCCCCCTCCACACAAATACAAATACACGCACACCTCACAAGCTAGTATGTGCCCCACCCCCCGTGCAAGACTTAGGTATATTATTTTTCTGCCCCAACGGGTGGAGTAGATAATATTACAAATCTGCTTACCAATAAGTTACCATGACATCATGCTACGCGGTTGACGAAGGTACGTTTGGGCCTTGTGTGCACTGCTTTTATTGGAACAACCTTCTATTGTGCTAACGAATCAGTCTGTCCCGTAATATCTTCTGGCAAAATAGAGAATAGGTACGTTACAGAAAAATCCCCAAACTCATAAGTTGCAAAGAGCCGTTCCGTGCATGATTCGGAAAATAACTCATGGCCATCTTTGTCCTTATCTACGTAATACCAAGTGCGAACCAAAGTTTTCTCTCCACAAGAATCCGTCCTATAAATGCGCACGTAGGCCTCCTCCTTGTTATAGATGCAATCGCTTAATGGCCATATAGTAGTTCCATTATACCATTTCGTCTGAGCAATACAGGCCCAATATTCATCTTTAAGCGGGAAACACAAAGTACTGTCAGAATATTCCGAAATACCGTACCTTTCTATCTGGTGTGGACTATAAACGTATATCTTACTGTGAGGATATGCCGAAATAATGTTCGATTCTAGCCAAAGGTCTTCTCCAGATTTATTATAGACCGTAAGGCAACTCAAGGTCTCATCTTTGAAACACCCTGATGATAAAATGGTTAAAATTCCCGCTAATAATATAACTTTAAAATTGCGCATTGATTTCCGAAGATTTATTGGGATATCTTTCAATCAACTTTGTTTTGAAATCGTTGATTGATTTAACATCCGAGGTTAAACAATCGTACATCTGTTTTCTGGTTAATATGTTATCGTCAAGTATATGGTAGATACTGCAAATGGCGTCTATAAACCATTCATTAGAATTAGAACTAGAGGGAGCATAGTTAGATATTAAGTGTTCGTTTGCAAATGCCCACGACTCTCCAAGTTCGCAAACATTTCTACCTACAGAGGTTGCCGACCCGTTGCCATACCCGTTATGGGTAACAATATAGTTGATGTACGGCCCCCAAACAAGTTCCCCTGTTTGCCGGAAATGGCTGGCGTGCGTCAGTTCATGCCACACAACATGGTAGTGCTCAAAATAGCCATGGTTTGGCGATTTGTCTACCGTTGAACTACTCATTCCTATGGTGATGTCGGGTAAGCCCATATCAATCACCAATGCGGCAGCACTGATAACCGCTGCTGCTGGGGCGATGGCACCTGTAAGGAGAATCGACACCAACGGTGATGCAACCCCAATACAGTTCACGCCGAATAAATGATGAAGCATCGGGGCACTGCTTGAAGTGGCATTTGGCCAACACCATATCCTTAAATCGGGGTGTGGAGTCTGAATACCCTCAATCGTACACTGTTTGTAATAATCGTACGCAGCGTTATTGATTACGGCCCATTTCCACCCCGAACTAGCTAGTTGCACCGTGGTGCTATATCCGGAATTCGATTGATAACCCAAATTGTGGTTAGCAGCAGCAATGAAGGCGAAATTCCCCCAAATTACGAAACCTTTGACATTCGCAAATACTATTGCATAATGAGGATTGCAGATATAACGTTTACCAATCTTATAGTTACCGTTTTCGTTAGTATAGCTACTACTGATATTGGCGAAGTAGTGGCATCGGACCTTTACACCCCGTATCCCTTCTGCAGTACCAGTATGGTCGTTCATCATCCGGACTGTTCCTTCAGGCCTTTTACCGAACCCTAATGCCTTTGACTCTCCTATAGGCTGGTATTTTTCTGGTAAGTCAGCAATCTTGATGGCGAGCATTTCCAATTTTATGGGGTCAACTACCAAAGATAAAGTGTCATCTTCCGATAAGCTTGGAATGTAGCACTCTTCAAGTATCTGATGTCTCATTGTGGGGAAAACAAAATCTGGGCTCACTGTTGTGTATTGCCAAGTAATTTGGTCTTCGGGAATTGTGGGGTCGTGGTACGAATCACCCTCTACCTCAATGTCATAATCAAGGGGGTATTCGAATAATTCCAACCCCAGATTCTGAAGAAGAGCCACCTCCGCAGAGTCTCTAGGAAGGAATCTCACATAAAGACAATTGGGCTGCAACTGTTCTGCATCAATGTGCCTATCAGATGCCGTATTAGTCAAACTGTCGAAGGCTGCTCGCATAATCGAAATGGAATACGGGTTATTGAGTTTTTCCCCTATTACCATAGTTTCACCAAACGAGTTGTTTGAGTTTTTGGGTAAATAATGCCCGCTAGAATTATCCTCCTCAATTTTTTTGCAAGAAGTTACAATCAAAATCGAGCAAAGGATAGACAAGAGTAATAGAAATCTACGCCTTTCTATCATAAGTACTATTGTTTGTTGTGCAGATTCGAAAAATTAATAACTACCTAATTTTGAACTTAGCGGGGAACCTGCATATGCCGCTTTGTTCGATTTTAACTTTGCAAAGGTACACAATATTTTTGAAATAGCAAACATGTAATAAAATTCCCCAATTATTCAAAAAAATACAAATATTTGATTATGTGTCTATTATCATTGTTGCTTTTTATTCAATATAAATATTTCTACCTATTACTACTTACTACATTATGGTGGTATTTCTCCTTATCGGCATGCGCTTGCTGAGTGCAAATATTCAGTAATATTCAGTAGGCATTGCCAGCAATTATCCTATTTGACACATTCGCTACTTGAACTTAAGTTTGCAAAAAAGGCAGAGTCTGCGAAACTCTGCCTTGTGTCCCCATGGTCGCAGTGTTGGCTTGGTCTATCTGTGCTTATAGTGCGTTCCCTTCGAAGTAAGGTTCTGTTTTTACAAAAAAGTCCAAAAGTGTTTCAACAGAAATTGTGGAATCTCCAAATTCTTCCTCTGCTCTGTCCATCAAAAAATTGAGCAACGCTTTATCATACTTTTCTTGCGCAATTTCCAAGACGGACTCAAGAATCTCGAGGAAATCTGGAATTGTGACGATATTGCCGTTTTCGTCATAAATATCGCCAGTGTATCCGCTTAACTTGTTTCCATTATTTGTTGCCTTTATGGCTGTTCCCTTAAAGTGGTAGGTCTTGCCCTCGGAATCCGTTAGAACAATGTCATAATCAACGGTTCTGCCTTTTATATCAATTGTGCCTTTTATCGTCCACTTGGTTCCATCGGTCCTCGTTATAACATGATTTAAATGTATTGTAATTTTGGAATCGATAACCGTATCTTCAGTCTGTGCTTCGTTTGTTTGCACATTCTCTTTTGTACAGTTGGCGCAACCAATTCCAAGTAAAAGCGCCAACGATACTACAAAAATTTTGTTCTTCATAAATTCTAATTTTAGGTTAAATAAATATGCGATTTTTGGGGGCACTTCAATTTTTCACTGGTTGAATTATTATTTTGTTTGTTTTGTTTTTCGTGTGTAGAATTATGTTCGTAAAAATACAACTTTCATATTCTGAGTGATATAACAAATATTTTTCTCGCTATCTTGATGCAATCCAACGCTGCAAATATACGATTTTTTATGATATAAACAGCGTTAAATTGCTAATCATTTCTATCTGTTAACGTTTTTTATATGGCTCGACATATAATGCAGCAATTTCACTTGTATAATGCGCAACAAGGTACGAGAAGACACAAACGCTGTCTTCTATAGGTTATAGGTCAGGAAAGGTTTCGGCAACATTGAGTGTGTAAGCTGAATTCAGTTCGCAAACGCAACAAAGTTGATAGTTATCCCTTAGAAAATATCAAATACTTAATATTCAATGCAATAAATATTTCCTATGCGGTTGTCTGAATTTCCGGAAGACTATATTTAAACGCTAATCCCCGTATAATCATCCGTTAATCTATCGTTAATCTTCCTTGCCTTAGGCGGGCTGGTCAACTGCAGAAAAATTATTGCTGTCCGGTAAAACTCAAAAAGGCATACCACACATGTCCGAATCCCAACAAAATTGTACTTCGCGCGTTCTTTTCTGAAAAGTAAGCCCCCCCCAAAAAAAAATCGAAAAGTGTCGGTTCTAGTGGAGTCTTGTGCATTTCATTGGCGATGCTCTAGTCCCACGTTCTGTCAGGATTTTCCATGAATGCGACAAAATCCTCGTGGTTCCTGAGCGTAAGGCGAACCGTGGTGGCTACTTGGGAAAATGAGCAGTACCTCTGATATTAAGCGAAGAATGTTGGTCTTTGCAGCGTGCTTCGCCTACCTGGAAAGTCCAAGTACAGGTGGTAAAGTATGGGTAACTTAGCCTTTTTGTTTACCTTTTGTTTACTTTTCTTTTACTCTTTGTTCACCTAACCTAAACAAAAGGTAAATAAAATGTAAATGAAACCTAAACAAAAGGTAAACAAAAAGACGAACCTACATAGGACCTACAGCTAGGTTAAAGGTACGTGACCCTTGGCCTCGTATACTACCTGTAGTAGGTTCTTGTGGTTTTATGTGTTACCCTGCATGGCTTGGGGGAATTGGTGTGCGGCACTTGCCACCATTATGTTGTAGGATTCGTAGGATTTGTAGGATTCGCGGCCGTTGTGGGTCCGTTACCACCGGCATGCTATAACGTACGTCGCCATTGGCAGTACTGGAGATATTTGCCTGCCCATTTATCTGCGATTTTGCATTCAAATTCCCGACGCTGCCCCAATGCTGCCTCGACGCTGCCCCGATGCTTTGCCGCGGGCTTGCCGACGGTCCATCCTATTCTCACTACCTCAACACTCCATCCAAACTCCTTGGTCGCCCGCCGGACGAAAAAGGAGCGGGCATGGTGCGGTGATGGAGCAAAGAAGTGGCAAACCCTCGGCAAGGGGTGGGCAAACCCTCGGCAAGGCATCTGAAAACAGTGTTTTGGAGGATGGTTTGGAATTTGCCAGGCCTGCGAAAAGCAATTCTTTTATTTTGTAACCTGTTGGAATCAGCCTAAATACAACTCCGTTTTTGCATTCACAGGCATGTTTTGAGAAGTGTTATCGTCATCCCTTTTTCGTTCCATTTCGTTGGGAAAGAGGTGCGTAAATACTTTATTTGTCGAAAGCGGTTTTGTTTTGATAAAAAAGTATCACATGGCGTTTTTTGTCTGAATTGCTTTGTTTCTTAGTTGCCCTATTTGGCGCTGGCTAGTGCGAGGATACTCAAAAGAAAGAGGCAAACACTGCAGAAACAGTATTTGCCTCCTACCCAATTAGGGCACTTATGCTGCGTTAAGCACCAATCTTAGTTTTGTAGGCTTCGGCATCCAGCAGAGCCTCGATGTCGGCCATGTTGGCGGGTTTAATCTTGACAATCCAACCTGCGCCGTAAGGGTCGCTATTGATGGAACTGGCCTCTTCGAGGGCAGTGTTGAACTCAACAACTTCGGAGGTGACGGGCATCAAAAGGTCGGCAACGGTCTTAACAGCCTCAAGGCTACCAAAAGCCTCGCCGGCATTAATGGTCTCGCCTTCGCAGTCAACGTCCACGAAAACGATGTCGCCTAATTCGTGCTGAGCATAGTCGGTGATACCAACATAAGCAAATTCACCTTCAACTTTCACCCATTCGTCGTCCTGAGTGTACTTTAAATCCTGAGGAATGTTCATTGTATCAATTAATTAAATGTTATTTAAGTGTTCTTGAAATCTCTGCAAAGTTACACATTTTCGGTCAACCGACAAAAAAAATTTGGTATGTGAGTTTTTTTTTTTACCTTTGCAGCGTCAAAAATCGCCGGAGATGGAGTATTTATGGCTCTTAAGTGCTTGTATTCTAGGCGTTCCAAATTTTTTGCGATAAACGATTTTTCATGAAAACACAGTGCATTTTGTATGTATAGCAAAGCAGAATTAGAGGCAAAGGCGCAAGTCGAACTGATCAATATTGCCAAAGAATTAGGCATTTCAGGTGCCGCTGCAATTAACCCACAGGACCTTATCTACAAAATCATCGCCCTTCAGTCGGAAAACCCGAAGGCTCTCACCAAAGAGCAGGAACAGCAGCAGAGGGAAAGGCCATCCGACCTCCGTCAGAAGCGTACGCGCATCAAGCCCAGGCCTGTAGCCGAGTCCGCAGTGAATAATCCCGAACTTCACAAACGTGGGCGCAAACCTGCCGAGTCCAAATCGGTTCGATTCGCTGATGCTAGCAAAGATGGTTCTTCTCCCGCCAACCCCGTCTCTACAGGCATTAATATTGCCGAATTGGAACTTCCTGCCATTCCAGATGTACCTGATGTGGTGAGCCCTTCCGGCTATCTTATCCGTCGTGGCGATGTGGCGAGACAATCCGAAGTACTTACCTCGGGGGTTGACTCTGCTAACCAGCAACCTGCTACGGAGGCCTCCGCGGCAGATGTGCAGCCCAAGAGGAAACGTGGTCGCCCCAGAAAATCCGAAATCGTGGTCATTGGGAGTGGGGATGCTTTAAAGGTTGCTTCTACCAAGGAAGAAAAAAACACGCGTGGAAGAAAGGTTGTGCATGAAACTTCTGAAGTTGAGGCTGACGCTACCTTGCCTACAGAGTCCGCTAGGGCGGAGGAGGTGAGAGGAGAAGTTTGGGATGGAAAACGTCGTGGGCGTGTCCGTGCGGAGGCCTCGGAGATGGAGCATGGCCGCACTGTCGAGGCTGAGCCTACTTACGAAGTTGCTCCCGCTACCCAACAGCCACCAGTTGAGACCACCAAGGAAGCATTCGAACCTGGCAAAAAGATTTGGACCAAGAAGTTCGATCGCAAACACAAGTATGGCAATACCGTTCCCGATGCCGACAAACCATCTGCCGATGCCGAGCCCGACAAGCCGGCCAGGCCACCGTACCCTTTTGAGATGGAAGGTGTGGTGGAAGTGGAAGGCGTTATGGAACTTGCTCCAGATGGCTATGGTTTCTTGCGCTCCTCCGATTACAACTACTTAGCTTCGCCAGACGATGTCTACGTCTCCGTGCAGATGGTCCACAATTACGGTCTCAAAACGGGCGATACTATTCGGGGTAAGGTTCGCCCCCCCAAGGAAAACGACCGTTACTTTATTTTGGTAAATATCAGCGAAATCAACGGTCTCTCGCCCGAACGCATCCGCGATAGGGTTCCTTTCGAGTCGCTCACTCCGCTTTTCCCCAACGAAAAATTCAAGCTCACCGGCCATCCCGGAGAGTCCCGTTCCACTCGCATTATCGACATGTTCACTCCTATCGGAAAGGGGCAGCGCGGTTTGATTGTAGCCCAACCAAAGACTGGCAAGACCACTCTTTTGAAGGAAGTAGCCAATGCTATTGCCTACAACCATCCGGAGGTTTATCTGATGGTGCTGCTCATCGACGAGCGCCCTGAGGAGGTTACCGACATGCAGCGTAGCGTCAAAGCCGAGGTGATTGCCTCCACCTTTGATGAGCCTGCCGACCGTCATGTGCGCATTGCCAACATAGTGTTGGAAAAGGCCAAACGCCTCACCGAATGCGGCCACGATGTGGTTATTGTGCTTGACTCCATTACGCGTTTGGCTCGAGCCTACAACACCGTGCAACCTGCTTCGGGTAAGGTGCTCTCCGGTGGTGTGGAAGCCAATGCCCTTCAGAAACCCAAGCGCTTCTTTGGCGCAGCCCGCAATATCGAGGATGGAGGCTCCCTTACCATCATCGCAACCGCTCTTATTGAGACTGGTAGCAAGATGGACGACGTTATTTTTGAGGAATTCAAGGGTACCGGCAATATGGAATTGCAACTCGACCGCAAGTTATCAAACAGGCGAATCTATCCTGCAATCGATTTGGCGGCCTCTAGTACCCGTCGCGATGAATTGTTGATTCCTCAAAACATGCACACCCGCATCCTGGCCCTCCGCAATCTTCTTACCGACATGACATCCCTCGAAGCTATGGACTTCCTACTCAAGAACATGGCCCACACCCGTAGCAACGAGGAATTCCTCTTTACGATGGACAAGTAGGAATATGGATTAACAGCTGAAGTCATATGAAACACTTTTTACCCCTCCTTTTGGCCGCCGCACTTTTCTGTTCTTGTGGGCCGAAAGTTCTGCTCGATGAAGATTGCACCTTTGCAGGCAACAAATGGATGCGTTTCGACGAGCCCGCCAAGTTTACTTTTAACAACGATAATACTGAGGATTTCTACAACTTTGTCTTCACCGTTTCGGTCGACACCACACGCTATCACCAAAATGGCCTACCCATTACTTTGGAGCTAGGCAGCCCCAATGGCGAGACCCGCACCATGTTTGCCGACATCGTGTTGCGCAATTATCAGGGTAATTGGCTTGGTGAATTCGACGACCAAGGCATCCTACATGTAACGCAGCAAATACGCCAGTATTACTCCTTCAACGCTGTTGGCGACTACACCGTCCGGATTTCGCAACGCACCAACAAATACGAGATCGATGGCATCAACGGCATACACCTCAAAATCGAAGAGGCCAAAATTGAGTACCCCGAATGAGCTGGGCGAAGGCCACGCATAGGTTACAAGTTGCAGACGAGAGTTTTGGTCAGGAACAGTCGGCTTATTATCCATTGTTTTGATAGACAAATCCATAAATCAGAACATCGACCGTCTTGCCCTCAAGACCATTCCCGAAAGCCCTGGAGTGTATCAATACCTCGACCAATCGGGAACGGTCATTTATGTGGGCAAGGCCCGCAACCTTCAGCGCCGCGTCAGTTCCTATTTCTCCCATTATGACGACAAGAGTGCCAAGATTAAGATGTTGGTACGCAGTATCTACGATGTCCGCATCACCGTTGTAGCCACAGAGGTGGACGCCTTGTTGCTAGAGAATAACCTCATCAAGCGCTATCAGCCCCGCTACAACAGTCTACTCAAGGACGACAAATCCTACCCCTATTTGGTCATTACCGACGAACCTTACCCTAGGCTCCTTTTCGTACGTGGCCATCATATTGGTGGACAGTATTTTGGGCCTTACCCAAATCAGCGCACCTTGCGCGAACTACAGGAAATCATCAATCGGCTTTTTTCCTACCGCCGTTGCAACATCATGCAGAAGCGGCCATGTATGAACCACCAGATTGGTCTTTGCAAGGCCCCTTGTGCTGGCCTCGAAACCCGTGAGGAGTACCTTGCTACATTCGCCAATATACGCCGTATTCTCAGAGGCGATTTTAGCGATATACTCGAGGAGATGAAGCAACAGATGCTCTCTTTGGCACAGCAGCTCCGCTTTGAGGAGGCCGAAATGGTCAAGCGGCGCATCCGACATTTGGCGGAGTATCAAAGTCGTTCCACTGTGGTTGACACCAATGTGCACGATGTGGACGTCTATAGCATTCTTTCCGATGAGAAATACGCCTATATCAATATGATGCGAATCAAGCAGGGTAGCATCATATACAGTTTCTCCAACGAAGTCCGTAAACAACTCGACGAAACCGATGCCGAGATACTCTCCACACTTATTCCCGACCTTCATGAGCGCACCGACAGCACTGCTCGGGAGGCTGTGTTGCCGTTTGCTGTTCCCGACTTACCCGAGGAGTACCTCAAGCAGACCGTTCCCACCCGCGGCGACCGGCTTCAGCTTCTCGAACTCTCCATCCGCAATGTCAAGGCGTATCAGATTCAGTGCCGTCATCAGCGGGCCATGGTGGACCCCAATGAAGGGGGCATGAGTCGCCGCGATGAGCACCTGCTTGAGCGCATACAGAAGGTACTTCACTTGCCCGAATTGCCCGTTAATATCGAGTGTTTCGACAATTCCAATATTCAAGGGGCTTTCCCCGTAGCTGCCATGGTGCGCTTCACTGGTGGCAGACCCAACCGCAAGGAATATCGCAAATTCAATATCAAAACCGTTGAAGGACCAGATGATTACGCCTCCATGGCGGAGGTTATCCGCCGACGTTACAAGCGTCTCTCCGAAGAGGGCAAAACGCTTCCTCAGCTGTTGGTGGTTGATGGCGGCAAAGGGCAAATGGAGGTGGCCCGACAGGTGATATGGGACGAGTTGCACCTTGAAATACCTATTGCCGGTCTTGCCAAGGACGACCACCACCGCACCTCCGAGTTACTCTATGGCTTTCCGCCCCAGGTGGTAGGGCTCAAACCCACCGACCCGCTTTTTCACCTCCTCGAACAGATTCAGAATGAGGTACACCGCTTTGCCATCACCTTTCATAAGGATAAGCGTTCCAAAGGCACGTTCCGCACCCAACTTACCGACATTCCCACTATCGGTGAGAAGACCGCCCGCGACCTTTTGCTCAAATTCGGGAGCATCAAGGAAATTAAGCTTCAAACCGAGGCTGACCTAGCCAAGGCCGTTGGTCCTGCCAAGGCTAGAAAAATCATCGAATACCTCAAATAAGCCACTTAAGGGCTTTGCGTTTGGGCTCCGTTTTCCCTACCTTGTAACCAACTTCAAACCAAGATCTTAACGTTGCCACAACTCCCTAACGAAGGGGTTTCCGAATTCAGGTCCTTGCTTCTGCTTTGGGTGTGGACAGGCCCTTTTGTGCGGATTTTAGTAAAGAAAATTGTTGTATGGATACCTTATGGCATGTATTTTTTTGGCTTCGTCATACATCAAGTTTCGTAAAGTATCGATATTCTCTTTGTTTGTAGCACTGATAAAGACAATATGTAGCGCCTGTTTGTTGCCTTCCTGCATTTTTGCCATCCATGAGTGCTCTAGCATTTCCAACGTCCAATTGGCCTTGGTTATCGGGGTTAGGTCGTCTGCCTCTTTTTCGATATATGTATAGGCATCTATCTTGTTGAATACAAGTATAGTGGGTTTATTTAAAGCTCCAATTTGATCCAAGGTGCGGTTCACGGCTTCGATTTGCTCCTCATAGTCGGGGTGTGATATATCCACCACATGCACTAGTAAGTCGGCCTCGCAAACCTCATCGAGGGTCGATTTGAATGACTCCACAAGGCCGTGAGGTAGTTTGCGGATAAAGCCCACTGTATCAGTCAGCAACAATGGCAAATTGCCCAAAACCACTTTACGTACTGTGGTATCGAGGGTGGCAAAGAGCTTGTTTTCGGCAAAGACATCGCTCTTGCTCAGCAAGTTCATAAGAGTTGATTTGCCTACGTTGGTATAGCCCACCAATGCCACCCGTACCAAGGCTTCTCGGTTTTTGCGTTGTTGCACCTTCTGCTTGTCGATGTCCTTCAACTTTTCCTTCAACAAGGCTATCTTCTCGGTAATCAATCGTTTGTCGGTTTCAATTTGGGTTTCGCCTGGGCCGCGCATACCTATGCCACCGCGCTGGCGCTCCAAATGGGTCCACATGCGGGTCAGGCGAGGCAGCATATACTGCAGTTGGGCTAGCTCCACTTGCGTCTTTGCAATACTGGTGCGAGCCCGTTTGGCAAAAATATCTAGGATCAAGGTGGTGCGGTCCAAAATTCGACAACCCAATTCTCGCTCCAAATTGCGCAATTGAGCAGGTGTGAGTTCATCGTCAAAGACCATAAAGTCCACGTCTAATGCGTTTTTATACTCCTTAATCTCCTCCAGTTTGCCGCTTCCCACATAAGTGCGGGGGTCGGGGCGTTCCATCTTCTGCACCACTTTTTTTAAGGCCACTCCACCAGCAGTTTCCAACAGAAAAGCTAGCTCATTGAGGTATACTTCGGTGCGTTCCATTGAGGTGTTACCATCACATACACTCACCAATATGGCTTTCTCTGCCTCTGTTTTGGTGCTGAAGGTGTTGCGTTGCTGTGGTGTGGGACGTTTGGTTGGTAGGTTTTCGGCTTCCCATTCGCCTGTTGGTTTTTTCCACTTGCCGTGGTTGTTAGGTTTCCAAGACATGAATCTATGCTGTATATCTTTCGGAAGTTGCCCCCCTAGGAAATGTTTTTGATGCGAATTTCACTCTTCCCGTGCTAATGCTTAGGCTAATCTCTTGTGGATGATCCGTTCGGTTGTTGCCAAGGTGCCTCTCAAAAGCAAAACTTGCGCGCGTGCTCTGTCGCTAGGATGTTATCGGTTGCTTTTGTTATGTCGACAGACCTACTGCCGAAGTTTGTCGTAGTCTAGGTCGGAGACAGGTTCCAGCCATTCGTTTGAGGTATTTTCTCCCGGGATCTCAAAGGCAAGGTGCGACAGCCAACTCTCATCTGCTGCTCCGTGCCAGTGCTTTACGCCAGCAGGAATGTGTATGACTGTGCCCGGCAAGATTTTTTGTGCCGGCATGCCTTCCGCCTGATACCAACCGCGTCCGGCAACGCCTACCAACATCTGTCCACCGCCGCTTGTAGCATGATGTATGTGCCAATTGTTGCGGCAACGCGGTTCGAAGGTTACGTTGGCAAATGGAATCTGCTCTGTCGAAATCCATGCCAAATAGCTATTACCAGTAAAATATTGGGCATAGGCCGTGTTCGGCTCTCCAATCGGGAAAATCATTTCCTGTTGGAAGCGTTCTTTTTCCGTTGTTGCGTTATCACTAGCCCAAATTTCCTTTGCCATGCGGAATCCCGCCCATGCGTTGGGCCAGCCAGCGTAGAAGGCTGCTTGGGTAAGCAAGGCAGCGATTTCCTTGCGGGTAATGCCGTGCTGTTTCCCCATTTCCAAGTGCGAACGTAGGGAGGCATCGGTAATCCCTTTACCCAAAAGAATGGAAACTGTAATCATGCTACGGTCGTGTAGCGAAAGCGTTGAATCGCCCCAAACGTCTTTGCCAAAAAGAACGTTGTCGTTAAGCTCCGCAAATTTGGGAGCAAACTCACCCAAAGCAGTGCGCCCAGCGGTTTGGGTGATGTGGTTTTTAGTCATGGATGTATTCATTTTTTTGTGGAATCACTTCGTTTTCAGTAGAAATTGTATTTGTTACCGCAGTTCGAAATGCAATTCTATTGGGGTTGCCTGTTATTGTTTTCCACATACTTTTTTCAGTACCTCTTCTAGCATTAGACCGGCTTTCTCCCAACTAAAATTCCGGTGAACAAAGTCATATCCGTTTTGTGCCAAGGTGTTGCGCCGTTGTTCATCCTTTAGGAGCAAAACGATATGCCCTGCAAAACTCTCTGCCGTATCACCTATCAGCACCTCTTTGTCCACTTCGGCGTGGAGCGAGTCGTTTGCAATGGAGGTAGTTACGCATGGGATGCGCATCGACATGGCCTCCAACAGTTTGTTTTGCAATCCGGAACCTGTCAGCATAGGGGCAGCCAAAATCTTGGCACTGGCATAGCTCTCGCGGATATTCTCCACAAAACCCGTTACAGTCACTCGGCTGTTGCCCAATCCTTTTACCTGTTTATTGGGGTCTGCTCCAGCCAGCAATAACCGAGCCTGGGGTATCTGTTGCCACACCAGTGGCATTACTTTTTCGGCCAAGTAACGGGCTGCTCGCACATTTGGCTCGTAGTGCATGTTGCCGCAAAAGACCACCTCGTATTGCTTCTTGCACTCCATAGGCTTGAAATAATCGAAGTCCACTCCATTGGGGGTAATGTAAATGTCTCCATTGCGTGTGTGTGGGATGGCGTCGCTATCGGCATCGGAAATAATGGTCAAGGCATCAAAAATCTTGAATGCGTTGTACTCCGTGGAGCGTAGCATCTTGAATTCGAAATGCAGGATATAATGCCACGGGAAGTGTGTATGCTCCATGCGGCGCTCCACATTCATTGAAAGCGCGTCTTGAAAATCCATCACTTTGGGGTACTTCGATCGGGCCACAAAAGGCATTGTCCGCACCATTTGGTTGTAAAGTACATCGGGCTGTACTTTGCGCTCAAAGGCGCTGTAGGCTTTGCGGGCCTTGGTGGAGTCCCAATAACCTATTTGTAGCGATTTTGTGTGCAAATAGTTGCGTATCACATTTTTGTAGTTGATCAGTTTTGGAGACCGCACGATTCGGATTTCCTTGCAGAAAGGTCTCAGATGTTCCACATGCTCCGGCAGTACGCGGGTATGCGAAACGCAAAAAAGATAAACCTCGTTGCGTTTCGATAGTTCCTTTATCTGACAGTAGGCCCGCAGTTTGTCCCCCTTTTCCAAGGGATACGGAAATCGTGGCAACACGACTAATATTTTCATCATTATTCTTTCTTATGCGTTTATTCTTAATTTCGGGCGTGCACTGACTTTTGCTTTTGCTGTATGGGTAATACCTATTCCATTATTCGTAAACACCGTCCAACCAGTTGAAGTCCAAACTCACTGAGAGGCCCTTGGCGCCGTCAAAACAACTCCGTCTGTGTCCCCTCGGCAAAGCCCTCCATTTCGTTTATTTGCCCATCGTTTTCGCGAGTGTCCTCCTCTGGTTCGGAGCCGTATTCCGGCTCGGGACCGGGATCCAACCATAGCAGTTGTTTGACATCGCTTGTGGTGATGCGCTTCCCTTTGGCCTTATATCCCTTTGTGGCAATGAAGTCACTCACTTCAATTTCCTCTTCCAAAATCTTTTTGCCGCTATTTTCATCGTAGAGCACTTTTAGGCGGGGGAAGGTGTCCATTGTGTAGTCCACTAGCGAGTCGTCCTCGTCTAGGAAAGCCAACTTTTTATCGCTATCCTCTGCTTGAAATCGCTTGATATAGAGGCTACTAGTCTTCCCATCGCGGTAGATTACCGTAACGATATTGTGGCGGTCGTATTTACGGATTTCCAGCAGGTCTTCGTCAAAGTGCGTTGTCAAGTCCTGGCCTGTTAGCCGCATATAGCCCGATCGGGTAAGGGTGAATATCCTATCTCTTCCCGAGAATCGCCCCAACGACACCCCAGCCCCGTTGGCATTTAGGCGCATCACTGTTCGGTCGAACCATATCTCGCGGGCCTCAAGTGTTGACACGCCTTCCCCTTTTTTGGTGATGTTGCGTACGGCATTGCGGGTGAGTATGTTGCCCATAGCTTGACGACCTTTTATGGCCAATTTGGCAAAGTCGAAGTCGAAACTCACCTTCTTCAACTTGGCTTTGGTGGCGTGATGCACGGTAACAACTTCTGCTTCGCCATTAGGATTAGCAGTAAAATAAAGTATCTTAGACCCTTTGGTGCCTTGTGTGAGCTGGTACTCGGTATCGCGAGTGACGCCCATCACCGAGAATCGCTTCACAAAAGCGTAGCCAAACGTACCATCGCGGTAAATCATGTTGTACACCGTGCGGTCGTCGCGTTTGCGGAAAAGACCTATGTATTGGATTTCTTTGCAGTTAGTCGACCCTACAAAAGCTTTCTCGCTTACTTTGGTCACTATCATTGTGCCGTCAGTGCGGAAGACAATGATGTCGTCTATCATCGAGCAGTCGAAGGCATATTCTACTCCCTCTTCGCGTTTAAGACCTGTGCCGGCAAAGCCTGTGGTGGCATTCACGTAAAGTTTCTCGTTGGCTACGGCTACGTTGGCAGCCTGAATTTCTTCAAAATTACGAACTTCGGTTCTGCGTTCGCGTCCTTTGCCATAGGTTTCTAGTATATGCCGGAAGTAGGCAATGGCGTATTCGGTCAAGTGCGCAAGGTCGTTTTGGGTCTGTTCGATATTTTGGTCGATATTGTCAATTTCCTCCTCCGCTTTCTTGATGTCGAATTTCGAAATCTTGCGCACGGGCTTCTCACACAGTTTTAGCACCTGCTCGCGGGTGATTTCTTTACGAAAGAGTTTCCTGTAAGGGTCAAAGCCGCGCTCAATGCCGTCCACCTGCTCGTCCCAAGTGGCAAAATCCTTCCTTTCCAACACTTTGTATATTCCCTTCTCAAAGAATATCTTCTCCAACGACACCCAGTGCCAGAGATCTTCCAATTCGGCTAAGCGTATTTCCAACTCTCGTTGCAACAAGTCTTTGGTGCGGAAGGTAGAGTGGCGCAGAATTTCGCTGGCGGTCATAAAGACTGGCCGATTGTCCACAATCACACATGTCTGTGGCGAAAAACTGATTTGGCAGTTGGTAAAGGCATACAATGCGTCAATCATTTGGTCGGGCGAGATGCCACCAGGCAAGTAACACACAATCTCCACCTCTGCGGCGGTGTTGTCGTCTACTTTTTTAATCTTAATTTTGCCCTTTTCGTTGGCTTTTAATATACTCTCTATCAGCACATCTGTGGTGATGCTGTAGGGAAGTTCAGTGATGACGATGGCCTTGCGTTTTTCGTCGTAGTGCATTTTAGCGCGGATTCGCAGACGGCCACCAAGGGCAGCGTCGTTGTATTTCGACACATCTATCTGCCCTCCAGTGGGAAAGTCGGGGTATATCTCAAAGGATTGGCCATTGAGCACACATATTGAGGCTTCCATCAGTTCGCAGAAGTTGTACGGTAGGATAACCGACGTAAGGGTCACAGCTATGCCTTTGGTGCCTTGAGCCAACAATAACGGAAATTTTACCGGTAGCGTCACTGGCTCTTGTTTGCGTCCATCGTAACTGGGTTTCCAGTGGGTGGTCTTGGCGTTGAAGCAGACTTCTTTGGCAAATTTCGAGAGGCGTGCTTCGATGTAACGGCCGGCAGCAGCACTGTCGCCGGTGAGTATGTTGCCCCAGTTGCCTTGGCAATCTATCAGCAGGTTCTTTTGGCCCAAATTGACCAACGCATCGTTGATGGAGGCATCGCCGTGGGGGTGGTAGAGCATGGTGGTGCCCACAATATTCGCCACCTTGGTAAAACGACCATCGTCGGTCTCCTTCATCGCGTGCAAAATGCGGCGCTGCACTGGCTTCAAACCATCGTCAATGTCCGGCACGGAGCGGTCGAGGATGACATCGGACGCGTAGTCGACCCAATATTCGCGAAACATGCCGTTCAGCGAAAGGGTGGAACCTTCGCTAGCAGACTCCTCCCTCTGGGTTGTACTAGTATTTTCAACATCCTCAGTGCCACATTCGTTGTGAGTGACAACTGGAGACGATTCCTCCTCTTCTCCATGTTTGTGTTGATCGTCCATAATCAATATTTAGAATGCAAAAATACACAATATTTTCGAAATACAATCCCCTGTCCGCAAAATTTTGTAGTTTATGGGCCCAATTTTTTCCGTTTGTACGTCTCTTGCGAGGGAATGTTTGTGGTTGCCCAACATCCGCTTTGTCAAGCATCTTTATCAAACTGTACGTGAAGAACAATCAATCTACCACAACCCGTACTTGAGTTCCGATTCTTTCCATTTTTAGATCGGATGATTCTTCAGAAGCGTTTGATGGACAATTGTTTAAGCAATTGTGGGCGCATTCAATGTTGCTCGTTACATTTTTTGACAAGCAACTTTAATACTTGATGTTAGTTCGGCTGGTTGTGTTGCCGCTATCCTATGCAAGTGATGCTCCCGACAACGGATGACAGTAGTGCAGCGGGATTCCTAGAGGTGGCGTGTGACGCTTGCAGTGGTTAGTAGCTCTTCTTGCGGTTAGGGTTTTTAGGGAACCAGCCGCGGAGGACGCGCTTTTCTTGTTCAAAGAGTTCCTTGATGCTCCAAAGGCTACTAAATCCCACCACACCAATAGCGGTGCTGAAGATGGGGTTGTGGATAAACAGCGAGAGAACGATGCACAACAGACCTATCAGCAAAAAACACCACCAGCAACTTTTGCTGAAATAGTACTCGGCCTTGATGACAATGGGGTGGAAAAGACCGATAGCAAGGAAGGCAATAATGCCGATAATGATGCCTGTAGGATTCATAGCAATTTTTGTATGTAACTGTTCGTAAGGCTGTTGGATGTATTGTGTCGGGTAGTTTAGGCGTAGCTGTGCATGCCCCCCAAAACTAGGTTGACACCAAAGTAGGTGACAAGTACGGATAAAAAGGCCAGGACTGCGTACCAATGGTAAATCTTGGGTTTTTGGAAAGCGGGGAGACTTTGGCTGTGAAGGAGCACTCCATAGACAAGCAGGGTGATGAGAGCCCAGACCTCTTTGGGATCCCAACTCCAATAGGTGCCCCACGAGACATTGGCCCAAACAGCACCTATAAAAATGCCAATAGCTAGCAGGAAGATAGCCGGATAGAGCATCAGTAGGCTGACTGCTTGGAGGCGCACCTGCAATGCTTTGCCACCGATAAGAGCCGCCACGCCTGTCAGCATAACGAAGGCCAGGAGCGTGTAGGAGAGCATAATCACTGCCACGTGGATGCATAGTAGTGGCGAGTCGAGCACGGGGACCATCTGGGTTAGGGCAGGGTTGCTACCGCTCATCATGGCAACCATTAGCGCCAGCGGAGCCATCAAAAGACCGCACGGCAATGCTATGGGGAACTTTTTGTGGGCTGCTAGGGCCGTTATCGAAAGGCATAGGGCTAAAAAGAGCATTGTCTCGTAGCCGTTGGTGAGGGGAACGAAACCCTCCGCTACCCAACGCAGGACGAAGAGCATCAGCAAGTAGAGGCACAACAAAGCAGTAAGGGCAGTGGCGGAGGTGGCTATTCGGCGGCGAAGACGCTTTTGTGCACCCATGCAGTAGACTGTGTAGGCAAAGAAAAGGAGGCCTAGGGCAGTGCAGCAGATGGCAATGGGCTTGATACACCCGAGTCGATTCCACGCGCGTTCGGCCCTGATGCGTGTCGGGGATGGCAAGTCGCTACCTAGGCGTTGCTGCTGATAGGTGGCAAGCTTGCCAAGAACGGTATCCAAGGCTGCATGCTTGCCGTTGAAAGCCAGCTCGGTGCAGTAGGTGAGGTATTGTCGGATGAAGATGAATTCATCCTCACCAATGCTTGGGGGCAGGTGGTCGCCCGGCGAGAACCATGTGAGGGCACCGGTAGTGTCGCGAACGGGGTAAATTTTATAAAGAGTGCCTGAGAGTAGAATCATCTGCAATTGTTGTTGCTCCTGAAGATGTTTGCCGCCTTTGGTGGGTACCTCAATCCACTGCGCTGGAAAGAGCATCCACCCACTGAGGACCTGCTCGGCTGTGAGACCACGGTAGGAGGGATTGCCATAGAGTTTGGTGCACAGGTCGCGGGCGAGGGTCTGTAGAGGGCAGACGCGGTCCTGATAGAGCACATAGGATCGCCCCAACAGGGCAGCGCTTTCGCGTGGAAGGGTGGGAGGCAGATTTTTGCCACTGCCTGCCTGCAGGCTACCATGGGCCAACATTGTCAGTACCACTAGGGCCATGCCCTGCTTCAGAAGTGGACTAGAGAGTAGCTTGCGAAATCGGCTTTTTTTGTCAAAAAAGAATCCTATAAAACTCAGCAGTAGCAACATATAGCCGCAATAGGTAACTCCGATGCCCCATGGGTCGTGGGCGGCGGTAACAACAACGATGCCGCTACCATCTGGGTCGTAGCCGGTCAGATAAAACCGGTAACCCTGATATCGGCCAATATGGTTTATGCTGATTTCCAACCTACAAGGTGCTTCCTCCGGACTTGAAAGGGTGAGACGGCAGACGAAGTTTTGCGGAGCGCTGGTGCCGGGATGGGGAACAACCTCGAACTCGTCCAGCATAACGGAGAAGGGTAACTGTGTGTTGGGCTGTTCGGGCGAGAGCTCCAGGCGGTAGTCCTTGGCAGTTATGGTGGTTAGCAGGGCACCTGCAAGGATAAGGCCAAAGGCAAGGTGGATGCCAAAGGTGAGCGGGCGGCGCACAAGCTTGAAACGGGCTATCAACATGGCCGCGGAAGCAAAAAGAACGGCCCAAAGGAGAGCGAACCAAAGGGTATGATAGACCCTGTCGGCTGCCATATCGTGCCCACTAGTCTTTTCAACGAATGTCCCGACCGCCATTGCTATAATTGTCAATACTATAACTAACAGTGGAATAATGCGGCTGATACGTCTTTTTTTCATCTCTTGTGACAAGTTTTTTCGAATTGCAAAAATACAAAGAAATACGAAACCGGAATATCACTACAAGTAGCGATTGTGTTTGCTCCGATGTCGGCAGCGGTAGGGTACAGCGTTTTGGCGTTGTCAAACGGTGTGCAGTAATAGGTGGAGCGGGCTTAAATAATAGGGAATACAAAAAAAACCAGCATAGTTGCAAAAATACAAAGAAATACGAAACCGGAATATCACTATAAGTAGCGATTGTGTTTGCTCCGATGTCGGCAGCGGTAGGGTACAGCGTTTTGGCGTTGCCAAACGGTGTGCAGTAATAGGTGGAGCGGGCTTAAATGAAGGGAATACAAAAAAACCCAGCATATGCTAGGTTTGTGTTGTAGCGGGAATCAGACTTGAACTGATGACCTCCGGGTTATGAATCCAGCGCTCTAACCAGCTGAGCTATCCCGCCATGATATGTAGCTTTCTCCCTCGAAAGCGGCTGCAAAAGTACGAACTTTTTGCGACATGGCAAAATTTTTTTGAAAAATATTTTTTTCTATACTATAAATGAATTTTTTACGTTATGCAAGCAGTAACAAAAAGTCTACCAAAATGAGCGAAAAAGACCCCAAATTGTACAGCAATTTCGACTATGAGTCGGCCCTAAACGTGGCTACTGGGCAGAAGCCTGTTGAAACTGTGAACCTTGCGCTTTTAAAGAAGCTCCGTGACAACAAGCGCTCCGACCCCACGGTGGAAGAGCTGGTCAGTGGCGTACTACATGGCGACCGCATGTTGCTCAGCCGTGCTATTACGCTGGTGGAGAGTTCGTTGTATGCACATCAGCAAAAGGCCCAGGAAGTGATAGAACGTTGCCTGCCTTATTCCGGCAAGTCGGTGCGGCTAGGCGTTACGGGCGTCCCCGGAGCCGGCAAGAGCACCACGATAGAGTCGTTGGGTAAATACCTCACCGGTCACGGTCACAAGGTGGCTGTATTGGCCATCGACCCCAGTAGCGAGCGTAGTCACGGTAGTATCCTTGGCGACAAAACCCGCATGGAGGAGTTGAGTGTGGACCCCAATGCCTTTATCCGCCCTAGCCCTTCGGCAGGCTCGTTGGGTGGGGTGGCGCGCAAGACGCGTGAAATAATCATTCTATGTGAGGCTGCGGGTTTCGATGTGGTAATTGTGGAGACCGTGGGCGTGGGGCAGAGCGAGGTGGCGGCACACTCAATGGTGGATTTTTTCCTGCTGTTGCAGTTGATGAACCAAGGCGATGAATTGCAAGGCATCAAACGCGGCATTATGGAAATGGCCGACATGATTTGCATCAACAAGAGCGACCTGGACCCTGTCCGCGCGGACCTTTCTGCTACCCAGTACCGCAATGCGCTACAGCTCTTCCCCAAGCCCGAGTCCGGCTACGAGGTAAAGGTCACTACCTGCTCGGCCTACACGCAGGAGGGCCTTACCGCAATGTGGAACAATGTGATGGACTATGTCACCTTTACCAAAGCCAACGGCTACTTCTACCGCAAGCGTCAGGAACAGAATCTGCGTATCCTCAACGAGACCATCGATCGAGGCCTGCATGAGCGCTTCTACAATGCCCCCGGTATGGAGGAACGCATCGGGCAGATGAGTCGGCTGATTATGGAAAACAAAATCAGTGCCTACCAGGCAGCAGAGCAACTGTTGAACGGCAATGGGCAGGAATCAGGAAGGTAGCCTCTCGTGCTGTACATCCATATCCCATATTGTCATAGGCGATGCACATACTGTGCTTTTTACTCGGCAGTGACGGCGCGGAGCAAGCAGAAGTATGTGGACGCGCTTTGTCAGGAGTTGCGGCTGCGCCGTGGGGAGATGTCGAACCCGCTACGAACAGTCTATTTTGGTGGAGGTACGCCAACGATACTCTCCCTTGGGCAACTCGGCCGCGTGGTGAATGCCATTAGGCAGAACTATGCCACTGGGGCACTAAAGGAGGCAACCATCGAAGCCAACCCCGAGGATTTGACACCCGAGTATGCAGCAGGCCTTCGGGGTTTGGATTTCTTTGACAGGGTGAGCATCGGGGTGCAGTCGTTTAGGGAAAGCGACCTAAGAATGCTCAACCGCCGCCACGGGGCTCGGCAAGCGGTTGAGGCGGTGGAAAATGTTGCCGCTGCGGGCTTCCACAACATTAGTATCGACCTTATCTATGGTTTGCCAGGGCAGACCTTGGCCGACTGGCAGGACAACCTAAGCCGGCTGGCCGTGTTGCCGGTGAGCCATTTCTCGGCCTATGCCCTGACGGTGGAGGAAGGCACCATGTTGGAACGGCAGGTAGTGCAGCATCGGGTGACCCCAGCCGATGAGGAGACCGTGCTAGCGCAGTACGATGCACTTTTGGCATGGGCCACGCGGGAAGGATTTGAACAATACGAGATTTCCAACTTCAGCCGGCCTGGGTGTCGGTCGCAGCACAATAGCCGATATTGGGACCGCACGCCCTACCTAGGGGTTGGGGCCGCAGCGCACTCTTTCGATGGTGTGCGCAGGCGTTGGAATGTGGCGGATGTAGGGCAGTATATTGCCTCAGTGGCCGTTGGCGGTCCACTGCACGGGCAGGAGACGCTAATAGAGACGGATGCTTACAACGAGTATGTGATGACAGCCCTACGCACCACAGCAGGTGTGGAAAAGGCTCGGGTGGGTGAGCCTTTTGCCGAGACGCTTGCGCAAGAGATGGTGCGGCTTGTTGCGGAAGGGCTGATAGAGGACACCGGCACGCACTACAGGCCCACGCGCAAAGGACTGTTGCAGGCGGATGCAATGGCGCTTAGGCTGGCTCGGTAGTAGTCTTATCGGGCATTGGGGACGATGCCGGCAATGTCGCCACCGCAGTTGTCCAGGCGCGCCCCAGTAACAGAACTTAGGCAATTGGGCTGGCGGTTGAGGCGGAGGTAACCTAGGAGTGCAAAAATAATAGCTTCCTTGTAGTCGATGATATTGTCGGCAGGGACAGTAATCCTGCAACTGGGAATCTGGGCCTGTAGACGGGCTACGAGAAACTTGTTCTTTGCCCCACCGCCCGTGACCAACATCGTGTCAATCCCGCGGCCCTTGACAGCCCCCGACACCTGCCGGGCGATGTGCTCCACAGTGGTGCAAAGGAGGTCGCCAACCTGTTGCCCTTCGGCATAGAGCAGCGGCAGAAAATTGGCTACAAACCATTCCTTGCCAAGGGTCTTGGGTAGGGATTGCCGGTAGTAGTCTAGGGCATCCATCTGGCTTAGGATCTCATTTATTACGTTACCTTTGCGCGCCAAAAGGCCATCGCTGTCGTAGGCTTTGCCCACCATTCTAGCTAGGTGGTTGAGGGCCATATTGCAGGGGCAGATGTCGTAGGCTTGGCGGAAGGGTGCTACTCCGGCACCGGCTTTGGAGCGTGGAGCATCCGCGCGGACTTCATACGAGATATTGGCAATACCCCCAAGGTTGAGGCAGGCATCGTACTGGCCAAAGAGAAGCCTGTCACCAATGGGCACAAGCGGAGCTCCTTGGCCACCGAGAGCCACATCAAGGTTGCGGAAATTAAACACCACCGTAAGCCCAGTTTCGGCAGCAATGGCATCGCCATCGCCTATTTGTGTGGTTAGGCCTAGGCTAGGTTGGTGGAAGATGGTGTGGCCATGGGATGCAATGGCATCCACCGGACCAGGGTGGTCCTTTCGGAATTGGTTGACCAACTTGCCGAAATAATGGCCCAACTCAACATTGACTAGGGCGTACTCGTAGGCCGTGGCGTGCTCGAGGGTGGAGAGCCACTGCACCCATTGGTTGTCGTAGGGATATGTCTCGGCAGCCAAGAGTTCGAATCGGGTGTTGTTGATTTCGCAATAGGCAATGTCGAGTCCGTCGAGCGAAGTGCCGGACATAAGGCCGAGGAGTTTCATCTTTATTTTTTTATAGGTTGATGGGGTAATGCGCTGCTAGGGATATGCGCTACAGGCTGGTAATGGGCGGCAATGTAGGGTAGGAGGTGCTCGTTATAGAGCCGTATGCCGGGTTGGCTTAGGTGGTTGCTATTGAAAAAGTGGATGGTATCCTCCATTGGCAGAACCTCGTAGTGGTAAGGACCGAGTGCGCTCATCTGCTGCTCGAACCACGGGTGGTTGGCAAACGTCTTGCGCAACTGGTAGGCGTCTTGAATCTCAACAAGCAGGTATGGTATCTCCCGCTCGTGCAGCAGCGCGAGGCATTTCTTTAGTGCCTCCATCTGTTTGGGGGCAATGGTGAGGGTAGTGCGCGGATAGTGTTTGCGGACAAACTCGCTTGTATCCACCTCGCAGAACCCCCCAGGGATATAGCGGTAGTGGCCAATGACGGTGTCCTCTCGGAAGTGGTCGAGCCGGTGTTGTATCTTTTGGTTGTATACAGCGTAGAGCCAAGTATTTATCACCTTCATGTTGCACAGCGAGAAGGCCATGCGGGTGGCCTGGCAGGTCAAGGGCGTGTTGCAGAGCAGGTTGACGGCACTCTCCACACCATCGTTGCGCATGATGTCGGGGTGCACTTCAAAAACGACCAACCCAGGGTTGAGGCTGTCGAGATACCGGTGCAGGAGAACGTAGGTCTGTATGGGGGTCTGGTTTGAGGAGCCGAGGTTGAAGCAACTGTAGCCGCCGGCGGCGTAGAAGCGGGTGTCGAAGGTGCGGTAGCAGTGCGAGGAACCTAGGAAAAGGATATCAATGTTGTGGTAGTTGCGGATGTCCTTGACGCGGCTGTTGAGGTGCCCCTCGTCGCCCATGCGAGTGGCAGCGGTGCGCACCCAGCCAATCTCACCAAAAAAGCACAGCAGTAGCACATAACCCATCAGGGCTATGGGGAGAAAAAGGAATAGTCGGCGGAGAAATTTCTTCATAGGACTCAGAACTGGAAATAGATAAAGGGCATCTCGTTGGTGACCATAAAGGCGCCAATTACAAAGATCAGGGCCACGTAGCCTGCCCAACGCACCCAGCGGCTACGGGGCTGGCGAGCAAATTCGTGAGGTTG
The DNA here is from genome assembly GCA_964483145.1 of uncultured Bacteroidaceae bacterium. GTDB lineage: Bacteria > Bacteroidota > Bacteroidia > Bacteroidales > P3 > Colimorpha. Next base: position 6,413 of record CAZAAK010000015.1, on the reverse strand, counting down.
GTTGCGGTTGCACCATTCCACCACGGCAAGCACAGCCACGGAAACGGTCAGAACCCAAGCATCGATGGGCGCTGTTACTGTGGGGGCTCCGTCAAAGAGGTGCTGGAACATGTGTTCGTAGTACTGTAGGGCCTGTTGGATGCTCTCGGCGCGGAAGAGTATCCAACCCATAACCACAAGAAAAAATGTCAGCACCATCTGCCCTAGCTCGCGGAGTGAGGGCAGGGGCCGACCTGCGGCGACAGTGCCAGTGTGGCGGCGGTTGCGGCCAAGCAGGATGAGCGGCAGGAAGAGGACGGCATGGTAGAAACCCCAGGCCAGGAAGGTCCAGTTGGCCCCGTGCCACAGCCCGCTAACTAGAAAGATGACAAAGGTGTTGAGCACAACACGTCCTTTGGGAACGCGGCTACCGCCTAGGGGAATGTAGATGTAGTCCCGAAACCAGGTGGTTAGCGAGATATGCCAACGACGCCAAAATTCGGCAATGTCGCGGCTGAAGTAGGGCACGTTAAAATTGCGGCAGAGGCTGATGCCAAAGAGCTTGGCACAGCCGATGGCAATGTCGCTGTAGCCGGAGAAGTCGCCGTAGATTTGTAGCGTAAAGAGCACTGCGGCAAGCAGTAGCGTGGCGCCGTTGAACCAGTCGGGGTGAGCAAAAATCTGGTCGGCATAAAGGGCACAGCTGTCGGCAACGACCATCTTCTTGAAAAAACCCCATAGCATCTGCCGTAGGCCATCGGTAGCTTGCTGGCAGTCGAAATGTCGTGGCTTCTCGAACTGTGGCAACAGATTGGTGGCTCGTTCGATAGGGCCGGCAACTAGTTGCGGAAAAAAACTTACGTATGCCAAAAAGGCCACCACATCGCGCGATGGTGAAAGGTTGCCGCGGTGCACATCAATGCTGTAGCTGAGGGCTTGAAAGGTGTAGAATGAGATGCCCACCGGCAGGATTAGGTGTAGCAACAGGTGTTCGCTGTGGCCGTGGAGGAAGGCATCGGCAAAGGACTGGGCAAAGAAGTCGTAGTATTTGAAAAGACATAAAATCAGCAGGTTGACAACAATGTTGCCCCATAGCACCCACTGTCTTCGCCTGATAGGCAGGCTTGTGTTGCCGATAACAAGACCCGAGAGAAAGCTACAGAGGGAGGTGAAGGCTATCAGCAGGAGGAAGCGCCAGTCCCACCAGCCGTAGAAAAGGTAGGATGCTGCCACCACAAAAACATTCTGCCAACGGAGCCTGTTCCGCAGGAGCCAATAAATGAGGAATGTTATTGGCAGAAAGATAAGAAATTCTATCGAGTTGAACAGCATAACAAAAATGCAAAGATACATATTTTTTGGGGAAGAGAGGAAATTATATGGAGAAAAAGTTGTAACTTTGCAACCCGTTAACGAAATTCACATTGTTATGGACAATAACTATATTATTGCAGGTATACAACAAATTGGCGTAGGATGCACGAACTTCCACGAAGCCTGGAAATGGTACATCGAAATGTTTCAAATGGATGTGCGCATCCTAGAGGACGACACCGTGGCCGAGCGCATGCTGCCCTACACCGGGGGCAAAGCACAGAAACGCCACGCTTGCATTGCCGTGAACTTGCAAGGGGGGGGCGGCTTCGAAATATGGCAGTATTCCGAGCGCACCCCGCAGCCAGTAGGTTTTGAAGTTCAGGTGGGCGATTTGGGTATTTTCGCCGCCAAGCTCAAGAGTCACAACCCCGAAGCTTTCCATCGGCAGTTGAAGGAAAAATATGGCAATGTCGGTCCGCTGACGCAGATGCCCGATGGTAGCAGCACCTTCTTTGTTCAGGATCCTTGGGGTAATTATTTCCAAGTAGTGCAGGACGGTAGCATCTTCATCAATCGACACACTTTGGGCGGTGGGGTCGTGGGTGCCATTGTGGGTTGTACCGACGTCGACCGGACCGCTGCGCTCTACCGCGACCTGCTTGGCTACGACAAGGTAGTCTACGACCGCACGGGCAGCTTCGACGACTTCCGGTTTCTTAAGGGTGGCGACCAACAGTACCGCCGCCTGTTGCTCACACACTCAAAAAAACGCGAGGGAGCTTTTGCCCCGCTCTATGGCAACAGCACCATCGAGCTGGTTCAAGCCTTGGAGCGCACTCCCCGCAAAATCTATCAAGGGCGCTATTGGGGCGACCCAGGGTTCATCCAAATTTGTTTTGATGTAACCAATATGCGCCAACTCGAGGAATGTAGCAACCGACTGGGCTACCCCTTTACTGTGGACAGCTGCAAGTCGGGTGGTCATTTCGACATGGGGCAGGCCAGCGGCCACTTTACCTATATCGAGGATCCCGATGGCACGCTGATTGAACTGGTGGAGGCCCATAAGCTCACCGTTACTAAAAAGCCCCATATTGCCATCAACATGCTCAAGCGGAATCGGCGGAAGCCTTTCCCCAAATTTTTCTTTAGGCTGATGGGCCTGTATAAGGTAAAACTCTAACCCGCAGCGTCACTGTGACCACTACACAGGGTTTGCACAAGTTGCAAACCCTGTTTTGCTATTTTCCCCCAAAAAGTTGCATAGCTTGCCCCCGCTATCGGGGGCGGCGCATCACTAGGCTTGGTCCAAGATTCCCCTCTGTCGAGGCTGTTCTGCCTCTTGGTGCAAGTGGGTTGCGGCAACGCTTCTTGAGAGGGCACTTGCTGGCAGGCTCGCTTAGGTTGGTTTGATTTTGCGGGCCAGGGTAGCGCAGAGGGTGGGGAAGAAGCGTTTGATGTAAACCATCAGAAGTTCCTTTCCGCCAACAAGGGTCTCGGGACGGCGGCGATAGATGGCGCGGACGATTTTCTCGGCAGCCTTTTGTGGCGTGATGCCACCCGCCTGGCCGGCATCCATCTTGCCGTGTTCGTGGCCGTCCCCCTCAAGGGCATGGAGTGAGATGGCGGTCTGCACCCTCCCAGGGCAGATGATGCTAACGCGGATGCCATTCTTGAAATTCTCCGCCTGCACAGTCTCAAAAAAACCATACAGGGCATGTTTGGCGCTGGAGTAGGCGCACCGCATCGGAAAGCCAAAGCGCCCTGCAATGCTGGTGGTTGCCGCCAGCTGGCCACCCCCTGCAGCAATCATGCGTGGGAGGAGGGCCTTGGTGAGGACAACAGGCGCATAATAATCCACATCCATCACCTTGCGAATAACACTCAAGTCGGTTTCCGTCACGGTGCCGCGCTGGCTGATGCCGGCATTGCCAAAAAAGATATCGATACGCCCAAAAGTGTTCCAGGCCTCTGCGGCAAGCTCCTCCAGCCCCTCGAGTTTGGCAAGGTCGGCGGGCAACGTTTTAACCTCGGGGGCACCCTCAGTTTTGCACTCTTGTGCCACCTGGGCTAGTTTGGCGGCTTGTCGGGCGGTGAGGATGAGGGTGGCTCCAGCTTGGGCAAAACGATAGGCAGAGGCTTCGCCGATGCCCGACGAAGCCCCCGTTATCCAAACTACTTTACCATGGAAATCAATCATTTCGCTTCCAGTTTGGCAACCTCGTCAACAAACCACTGCGAGCGGGTGCTACCCTCGCCGCAGTTGAGCAGGACGACATCATTCTGCTTGATAAGTCCCCTCTCCAAGGCGCGGTAGAAGCCGGCATAGCAGACCACCGAGGCGGGCCCCATAAGAACGCCCGTCTGACGTTTCATCCTAAGCCCGAACTCGGGTAGGGTTGCCTCTTCCACCCGTAGGAAGTCGCCCCCGCTGTTGCGTACCAGCGGGGCTACTATGGGGTAGTTGCCGGGGTTGGCGGCGGTGAGGATGCCGATGCGGGTGTGGCAGTCCTTCTTGGCCTCATAGTGCTGCTCAAAACCAATGGGGAAGTTGTGCTCCTTGGCCCATTCCCAAGCGCTGACCATGGGGTCGCATTCGTCCTGCTGTACTAGCAACATGCGGGGCATGTGGCATTGCGGATAGTCGGCGCGAATGTCGCGGAAGCCCTTTTCAAAGGCTATGGGGCTGGTGCCGCCGGCAACGGCTTGCATGTAGACTGTGGGTAGTTGCCCGAGTTGGCGCAGGCATTCGAACACAATGGTGCGTTTGCTCTCCACGCGTATTGGGTCGGTGTTGCCGCAGGACATCATCACGCCAGTTTGTGCGTGGTAGTCGGCGCACTCTTTCTTGGCATCACCGTAGCTCCCTTGGCTCACAACAATCTCTTGACCAGTCTTGCGGATAGCTTCGGCCGTTCTGTCGTCAACCCAGCTCGGGCTGAAGCAGGTGAATCGGATGCCGGCCTTTGCCAAGTAGGTGGCGTAGGCCACGCCGGCGTTGCCTGTGGAGGCAAGACAGTACTGCTTTACGCCGTTTTCCTTCATTACCGATGCCGCCAACGAACCGCTCACGTCCTTGAACGAGGCTGTGCCGCCATTGAGGTCGTTGCGGTACATATACACCTTGCAGTCGATGCCGTATTGCTCTTTGGCTGTTCGCTCCATGTGCTCCCAGCGCTCCATGGGGATGGCCCCTTCGCCGCAGGAGACAACGTTGGCTTTCTGCTCAAGCGGCAGGTACTCAAAGTAATGGAAGTGGCTCTTTACTTCGCCTTTGAAGTACTCGGGTAGGCGGCGATAGTCGGCTTCGGGATAAACTACTTCGGCGTAGTTGGAGCCGCACTGGCACTTCTGGTCGTTGGCAAACCACTGGCCAAAAGTGCCGATGCTTTGGCCACATTTCTTACAAACGAGTCTGTATTTCATACTGTACGTTCTGTACGTTTAAATCCTAGTTACTTTTCCTGCCGTTCCCCCGATTGGGGAAACGAAGCTGGCTTACTTGCGGATATGCATGTCGGGCATGGGTTTGTTGTATTGGCCATCGTCGAGTTTCTTCTTCACCTCCTTGAAGACCTCTATGGTGCGGTCGGCCTGCTCGCGGGTGTGGGCAGCCGTGGGGATGATGCGGAGCATTATTTGACCTTTGGGCACTACGGGGTAGACCACAATGGAGCAGAAGATGCCATAGTTTTCGCGCAAGTCAACAACCACGTTGGTGCCTTGGTTGACATCGCCCGGGAAGAAGACTGGGGTGACGGGCGACTTGGTGACGCCGGTGTTGAAGCCCTCGGCCTGGAGCGAGTGTTGCAGGTAGTTGGATAGATCCCAAAGCTTTTCGCGGAATTCGGGGTGGCGGTTGATAATCTCTAGGCGGCGTTTGATGCCATACACGATGGGCATGGGTAGGCTCTTGGCGTATATTTGGCTACGCATGTTCATCCGCAAGTAGGTGACAATGTCCGGGTCGTTGCAGCCGATAAAGCCACCGATGCAGGCCATGGTCTTGGCAAAGGCGCAGAAATAGAGGTCGATGTCGTCCTCGCAGTGGAAGTGGGTGTGGGTGCCGCGACCTTCGGGACCCATAACGCCCATGCCGTGGGCATCGTCAATCAGGATACGAAAATCGAACTCCTTCTTGAGCGCGCAAATCTTGTCTAGTGCGCCTAGGTCGCCCTCCATCCCGTAAACGCCTTCGGTGGCCACAAGTATGCCGCCCCCCTGCTTCTCGGCTAGGGCTGTGGCTTGGATGAGCTGTTTGCGCAGGCTCTCGATGTCGTTGTGCTGGTATTTGAAGCGCTTGGCACCGGTTACGCGGAAGCCGTCAATTAGGCAGGCATGGGCTTCGCTGTCGTAGACAATCACATCCCGTAGGGTGACCATGGTGTCGATAATGCTGATTTGACCCTGGTAGCCAAAGTTGAGCAGGTAGCCGTACTTCTTGTGGGTGTATTGGCAAAGCATACCTTCCACTTCCTCGTGTAGGGCGGTGTTGCCGCTCATCATGCGGGCACCCATTGGGTAGGCCAAGCCCCAACGACGGGCTCCCTCCTCATCGGCTGCGCGCACCTCGGGGTTGTTGGCAAGGCCCAGGTAGTTGTTTAAGCTCCAATTGAGCACCTTCTTGCCGTTGAAGACCATTTCGGGACCTAATTCACCTTCCAGTTTTGGGAAATAGAAATAACCATCGGCATACTTCTGATACTGCCCGAGTGGGCCACCGGCCGACTCTTTGATTCTTGCAAAAATGTCTTTCATCGTCTGTATTTTGTATAATTGTTTCCGCGCTATTCGGGGTTTTTGTGTTGTTTAGGTGTATGGGTGTATAATTGTTTTTGTGTTGCTTAGGTAATTGTTTCCGTGTTGTCCAATCATGTGTTCCTGCACCATTCAAGCATGTTCTCCCGTGCCATTCAAGCATGTTTTGTTGCACCTTTTGGGGCTGTTCTAGCATGCATTTGCGTATTATTTAAACGTGCAAAAGTACACTTTTTTTGCAATAGCCGCACATTTTTTTTGTTCAGTACCTGTTTTTTTAACATATGGCAGACCTGCAACAAGCAAGCTGAATTCAACCAACAAATGCAACAGAGTTGATAAGGTTGGCTATCCGATTG
>CAZAAK010000014.1:0-36189 GCA_964483145.1 uncultured Bacteroidaceae bacterium | reverse complement strand
ATCGGATAGCCAACCTTATCAACTCTGTTGCATTTGTTGGTTGAATTCAGCAACTAAGCGCAGGAAATTTATTTGTTAAATACCACTGGCAATCATTTTTTTGTCTCGGCAAAATCATTACTAACACTTTTCACGAAGTGCCACCATTTTTCTTACCTTTGTTTTACCGAAAAATATTACCATGGCAAAGGCATCTATTTCACTGAACAGCCACTAACGAAAGAGCTATAAATGGCCGAGGTCAAAGGCATCACAAAGACTAATCCTTTTCGTTTACATGTAGGGTCTTTTCGAAAAAAGGAACGCCCCAAGTACGATTTTTTGGAATTATGTCACTAGTATCTCTTAAATTCTGCTAATTCTATTTTTAAATGCTTCATGCGCAATAAGGTAATATTCCAAACCCTTGTCGAACATTTGAAATTTGTAACTTTGCGCTCAAATTTAGATTTGACGTAAAATACACAAAAGACAATACATCTTTACACAAATAACTAGATATCTACCTGCAAGATACTTCGAAAGGCTTGTGAACAATTTCAATGACCGTACAAAAGGGTGGGCCTTACCCCACTGGAGCCACATGGAAAATTCTATGCCGCCCACTCTACAGCTATCGACCTGTGCATGTCGGTATTCAAGTGGGCGAAGTTCCGTTCCACTAATCCTGGAGTCAAAATCCACACTCAAGTCCGCATCGTTACTCAGAATCATTAAAGAAGACCTACATTTGGAGCGTTCCATCGTTGAAGTCATGCGCATCCTCAGCAGTACTTTGCTTTACAAGGAGGATATGCTCGACTTGTTCATACCTTCAGAAACGAAGGAAACGACGGCCAATGCAATCCAACTCTGTTTTGATTTGATTTTTGAACCGATAATAGCACAAAATCAGGCTATTTTGAACCTTTAATAGTTATTAAGAGACACTAGTGTTGCTAATTCAAAAAAAAAAAAATATAATTTTGCAACTGAGGATATTTACATTAGCAAACAAATAATTCGGCTCTATTAACATTAAACACAATAAATTATGAAGAATCGTAAGCAACAGAAACCTAGTCCTTAACAGCAAAAAAACAAAATCATGAAAAACATCAGAGTAATCCCATTAGCTATTTTAGCTATTTTCGCGTTAGGAAGCATCTCTTTTGTTTCCTGCAACAAGGAGAAAGACAGTTTCTCTTCTAGCACACACCGCTATATTGGCGGACCTGCTTCTAAAACCATCACACTCAGCGATAGCCAAAGACTACGCTTTGCCCAACGCTTGGCTACGCAAATGGCCCAACACGCCAATTCGTACACCGAGTTGAATTATGCAATAAGCGTGGTATGCAGTTATGGCGTAGATGAACACCTTGCGTTCTTTGACATTCTCTCCACGGAGGAATCCAAGTTCTTGCTTTCAAACACACCAATAACGAACCTTAGAAGTGCTCTGCTCGAAACCGGCATTGTAGAGGAGTGCGGCCTGACACACGACAATTACTATGCGAATCTACAACTATACTGGCCCTACCATGACAATTGGGATGGTACTACAATCCCCGTCATCATCTTTGTACCGGTAGATGAAAACGCATCAACTGTCACTGGCTACCGCTGCCACCCAAACGGAGTCATAAAAACCATCAAAATTGACGAAGGTTCTATTGAGAAGGATAGTATTCCATGCATCATAATTAACGAAGGTGAGTTTAAGTACAATGAATACCCGAATTTCAGAGAAGGCGAGCGTTCGCGCAACGGAATCACATGGGGTCAAACTAACGATTCAACCGATGTAGAACCATTCATCAGCTGGGTGCAACCTGGGCAAGACACCGTAACCCGTGCTCACTCCTACAGATTCTTAAATTCAGGAACCCAATACGACAACTGGCTTGCCGGCGGGAGTGAATTTTTGGTAACACTGGCACGATTGAGCGAGAACGGAGAAGAAGAATTCGATACATTACGGTACGCCATAGAACTGACGCGAAAAAAGATTCGCAATAGGACCCCTGTAGATATCGAAATGGTATTCTACTATGATTGGAAAAGAGCATTCGAAAATGTATACTACCACTTTGTCGAACACGACGACTGGGGATTTCGAACAACCATTGACGCCAATTTATCTCTGGGGGGCTCTACCGTTGTTGCTCACGTAAATTTCAGTGCTACAGACGATTCTATATCATCAGACTATATTCCAAGAGGAGACTTTATTGCAAAATGCCAAACCGGGTATAACTACTACTTTTGGGGACCCGAGAAATTCTATATTCAAACGGTAGAGTACAGTGCCTACTAAAGCATTCATCGCAATGTTGATAGAGCAAAGCAAAATATGATACCAATTCTTTAACCTAAAAAGCAAAACAATCATGAAAACTACTGTAAAAATCCTAACATTGATGGCTATTGCAACCATCGCTCTGCTAACCTCATGCGAAAAAACAGAACCTATTGTGCCTCTTAATGCTTTAATGGGAGGAAAATGGGTTTATGAAGAAGAAGACCACACCGACGGTTCTTTCACAACGCATCAAGAAGTCCTTACTTTTACAAGCGAAACGGAATGCAAAAGAGAGGAAATTTGGAAAACTCTTTTTCAGAACACTTGCGATGCATATGACCTCACCTATACATTCGATGGGGAATGGGGAGAACTAACAGGTATTTTATTTTACTTCGGCAAGGTCAAAACTCTCCCGTTCCAATACGATAGCATAAACCAAACGCTAACCGTGTGGACTGATCATCTTTTCAACAGAATCACCAAGCATTTCACCTATTACCGAAAAAAGTAAAAGTCCAACTCCACCGAGGTAACCCTATCCCAAGTCAACGCTTGCCGCGGCTCTAGCCAAGCGACAGCAAGCGTTGGCTTTTTTTGAGTTTCCTAGCCGCTCAACCTTTCTCTTGTAGCCTTGCTAGCGGAGATACTGTCGGCATAAAACACCAAAATACCTAACAAGTTTCGAAGCAGATCGAATGCGACAAGCAAACACCACGGCTCCCGCACAAACGGAAACACCTATAACTCCTTAAACAGAAACAAAAATCCCTAAATATCCTCCTCCGATTCCGGCACCATTTCGTCCCAATTAATCTGCATCGGGAAGATATTATCCCGAATGATGGTGCCCGGAAATTCGGCACGGATGTGCTGAAGGAATACGTAAGCCTCCAAACGCGTACGGAAATCGCCTACCTTGACCTTGAAATTGGGCTCATCAAAGACCACATAAGCCTCCACACCAGGATAGCTTGTCTGCAGACGTTCCTTCATCTCGAAAGCACGATTCTTAGAGGATGTGCCAGAGAGCGATGCCACCTGAATGCGGTAACCGGGGATTGTGCGGACGCGCTCACTGAGTTCAATATGGCGTTGCACCAACTGCGAAACGGCTACATCTCCCACAATCCGGACGTTTCCACGGCTACGGTTGCCTCCCGGCTGGTAGCCTTGGGCTTGGCAGACATTACCACCCAAAGCCAACGTAGCAAGCACTATCAGTATTTTCTTCATAGCATCAATATTGTTGGGTAAGCATAGGCAAGGCCTATCTAGCCAAGCCATTGATCTGCTCTGGGCGAACAGAGAGAATGGGGCGGGTAGAAAGGGTAAGCATCTGCTCGGCATAAGTGCCCAAGAGCATGGAGGAAAGATTCGACTCCTGCTCAGTCATAATTACAATCATGTCGGCATTGATTTCATCGGCATAAGCAAGGGTTGTGGCAGTAAGGTTCTTGGGAACATCCACACATTTGACCACATGACCCACGCCAGCCTTCTCAAGGTAAGTATCTACCATCTTTACATAACCGTCCACAATCCCACGGATAGTGCTACTTTGGCTAGTGTAGAGGCCAAGTATATGAAGCTGAGAACCAAAAATCCTTGCAAAACGGGCAGCAAAGGGGACCTTCTGGCGAGTGTCCGGAGAACTATCGATGGGCACAACTATGCGCTCCAACGACTTGTCGAAATTAAAATTCTCACGGATGGTGAGCACTGGGCACCTGCTACCCGCTATGGTGCTATAGGTGTTGCGACCAACGAAATTTTTCTTGTAACCGGAGAGGCCATTGGTGCCAACAACAATAAGTTCTGAGTCGTCCTGTTCGGCCTGCGCGGCAAACTCATCTGCCACCTTGCCCTCGCGAATGACGTAGTCCATACTAATATTCTGGAGCAGGTGCGCAACGCCAGCATTGCGGCGCTCTATTTCTTCACGCAAGGGAGCCTCATCCTGCGCTTTTCCCTTGACGTAAACAAGTCGGAGGTCAAGACCCGTACGATTGGCAATGTTGATAGCGAGGTCGACAGCGTAAGCAGAACCCGCCGAAAAATCAAAACCGACCAAAATATTGCTCATACACAAAAAAATTAAACAGGTTCTATTAATTCAGTTTCAGCACTCGCTACAGGTCAGAACCCTTTCAGCCCGTACACTGGCTTTGTCGTTTTTTTTGACGGTGCAAAGGTACGCAAAAAAAATTGAATGATGCAAATTCTGATGCAAAAAAATTCTTCCGTCACAATCCAGCAGCCCTACAGTAGCCCGCCGAAATCCCTATATCCTCATCCGCCTATACCCAGCCCATGCGGGGAAGCACATGAAAAAACCTTGCCTAAACTCAGTACTAAATCCGTTTTTATGTCGCTAGATATGCTATTGGTAGGTGCTCTTTTTCTCGTCCCGAAGCGTGGAAGAGCAAAAGAAAAACAGCCGTATTGTTGGAGAATATTGTTGTTCGATGAAACTCAAGAAGACATACTCTATATGTCCGAAACCCAACAAAATTGCACTACGGGCATTCTTTTCTGTAAAATAAGCCCCTCCCCTAATCAAAAAGTGTCGGTTCTAGTAGTGCCTTGTGCCTCTCATCGACAGCACTCTTTTCCCACGTTTTGTCAAGATTTCCCGTGAATGCGACAAAATTCATGTAGCACATAAGCATAAGGCGAATCATGGTGGCCACTTGGGAAAAGGCACAACGTCTTTTGATACTCCGCTAAAGAATGTTGACCTCGGCAAGCTTGTTCCGCCAGGATGGATAGTCCGTGCCTAGGTCGTAAAATATGGGTAACCTCGTCTTTTTGTTTACCTTTTGTTTAGGTTTCTTTTACATTTCATTTACCTTTTGTTTAGGTTAGGTAAACAAAGAGTAAAAGAAAAGTAAACAAAAGGTAAACAAAAAGACAAACCCACCTACAACCTACCAATAGGTTAAAGGTTCGTGCGCCCCTCGGCTTCATGCATTGCCTGCAAGGAATCTTTGAGGCTTTGCATGCTGTCCTGCATAACTTTGGAGAAAAAACGTGGGGGCACTTGCCTCCATACTGTCGTAGGCTTCGTAGGCATTGAGGGTCGCGGCAGGTCCATTGTGGTCCGTTACCACCGGCACACTAGTAACGGATCTCGCCATCGGTGGTATTTGCCTGCCCATTTAGTTGGACTTGACACCATTTCTGTTGCTGTCTATTTTTATTGTTGCTTAGTAAAATGAGCGTCTTTGCATATGAAAATGGCCGTCTTTGCACATGACAGTTTGTTTTTTTGCAAAACAAAGATAGGGAAAATGGATGACACCCTATAAAAAGTGTCAGTTATAACTTTGCTGATACAAAAAAAGTTTTACCGGACAGCAATATTATTAGCAGATACCGCCACAGGCAATATTAGCAGATGTAGACACAGACAATGGTCGCAGATGCAGAGAGGAACGATTGATGACTGCAGATGCAGATACACAGATTCGGATAACCGATACACAGATACAAACAATTGTTGATATCTTTTTGTAAAAAAGTGTATAACCACAGTTGTTGATTCAAAAAAAACATGTAACTTTGCAGGATAATTCAATTTTGCTGGAATAATAAACAAAACACACATAACACAATGACCAACATGATTTTGACTGCAGTATTGACGCTCGGCATTATAGGTGCCATATTCGCCATTCTACTGTACTTTGTCGCACAAAAGTTCAAGGTTGAAGAAGATCCGCTCATCGATGAGGTTGCCGAGGTACTCCCCGGAGCCAACTGCGGTGGTTGCGGAAAGTCCGGTTGCCGAGCCATGGCCGAAGCCTTTGTCAAGCAAGGCAACATGGACGGTCTCTACTGCCCTGTAGGCGGAGAGGAGGTAGCCACCAAGGTTGCCGGCATCCTTGGTGTTGAAGCCGTAGCCACCGAGCCTAAGGTTGCTGTGGTGCGTTGCAACGGCACTTGTGCCAACGCCCCCGCAAAAAACAACTACGACGGCTTGAAGGATTGCGCCTTTGCCAACACTGTCTATGCCGGAGAGAGCGGTTGCATGTTCGGTTGCTTGGGCCTAGGCAACTGCGCCAATGCATGCCAGTTCGGAGCCCTCAGCATCGACTCACAAACTGGTTTGCCGGTTGTGGACCAAGACAAGTGCACCGCCTGCGGTGCCTGCGTAAAGGCTTGCCCACGTCATATCATCGAACTCCGCAAGAAAGGCTTGAAGGACCGCCGAGTTTTCGTAGCTTGCCGCAATCAGGAGAAGGGCGGCATTGCTCGCAAAGCCTGTAGCGCAGCTTGCATCGGTTGTGGCAAGTGCGCCAAAACCTGTCCCTTTGGAGCCATCACCGTGGAAAACAACTTGGCTTATATCGACTTTAACATCTGCAAGTTGTGCCGTAAATGTGTTGCCGAGTGCCCCACTGGAGCCATCCACGCTGTCAACTTTCCGCCCCTTCCTCCGAAAGCCGCTGCCGAAAAGTCTGCCGCCGATGTTAAGGCGGTAGACACAACTGCATCAGCCAATCCGCAAAAAGCCCCTGCAGACAACCAATAAAGACCTTTTAACCCCTAACCTCAATAAAAGGAACAGAACATGAAGACTTTCAAAATGGGTGGTGTTCACCCCGAAGAAAACAAGATATCAACCCAAGCCGCCATAGAAGTGATGCCTCTACCCAAGCAAGTGGTGGTGCTGATGAACCAGCATTTGGGAGCCCCAGCTACCCCCATTGTGGCCAAAGGCGACAAAGTGAAGGTGGGGCAGATGATAGCCCAAGCACAGACTTTCATGTGTGCCAACATACACTCCCCCGTGAGTGGCACCGTAGCCAAGATAGAGCCATGCAAAGACTTTACCGGCATGCCCAAGAACGCCATATATATTGATGTAGAAGGTGACGAATGGGTGGAGAGCGTTGACCGGACCCCCGAACTCAAACACGAATGCGCCTTAGAGCCCAAGGAAATTGTTGACAAATTAAAAGAAATGGGCATTGTAGGCCTTGGTGGTGCCACCTTCCCCACTCATATCAAGTACAGCATTCCCGAGGGGAAAAAAGCCGAATACTTGATTATCAACGCTGCCGAATGCGAGCCGTACCTAACATCGGACTACCGAGTGATGTTAGAACACCCTGAGGAGATTTGCATCGGAGCCGGAATCCTACGCAAGGCCTTGGGCGTGCCCAACGCCTATATCGGCATTGAAGCCAACAAGCCCGATGCCATAAAACTGATGACTGAGACTGCCAAGAAATATCAGGGCATTGAGGTGGAGCCGCTGAAGGTCAAATATCCGCAAGGTGCCGAGAAACAGCTTATCAATGCCATTACAGGTCGCAAGGTGCCTAGCGGCAAGCTACCTATTGACGTAGGTTGCGTGGTGAGCAACATTGGCACGACCTTTGCCGTCTATGAAGCTATCCAGAAGAACAAGCCATTGATAGAAAACATACTGACTGTAACCGGCAAGAATTTGCCGAGCCAGCACAACTACCAATGTCGCATCGGCATCAGCTACAACGACATCATCCGGCACGCCTTGGGTACTTTGCCCGAAACCACAGGCAAGGTTATCAGCGGAGGCACCATGATGGGCAAGGCCATCAGTAATTTGGATGCTCCCACCACCAAAGGCGCGAGCAGTGTGCTGGTGATGGACCAAGCCGAAGCCCGTCGCAACCCAGAGACTAATTGCATCCGTTGCGGCAAGTGCATGCATGCATGTCCTATGGGGTTGGAGCCCTATCTTTTCTCGGCTCTGGTAAAGAATAAACGGGTGGAGGATGCCAAGGAGCACAATATATTGGACTGCATCGAGTGCGGTTGTTGTTACTTCAGTTGCCCTGCCAACAAGCCTCTTACTGACGAGATACGTTTGGGTAAGAACATGGTGCGGGCATGGATGGCATCACAAAAGAAATAGGGTCGGTAAAGCAAATACATTCATAAAGAAAAATAATATAACAAATATGAATTTATTGAATATATCGGGTTCGCCGCATGTACACAGCGATGAATCGACGAAAAAAATCATGTGGCGTGTCAACTTGGCCATGGTGCCAATGCTTTTGTGTGGCATAGCCTATTTTGGGCTCAACGCCTTGCTTATCAGTTTGGTGTCGGTAGCCTGTTGCTGCCTATTCCAATGGCTGATAGAAAAATATCTACTGAAAGTTCCTAGCACCGTCTGCGATGGTTCGGCCGTGGTGACGGGTCTGCTGCTGTCCTTTAACGTGCCTGCCACAGCCGATATGATTTGGATTGTGGCCATCGGCGCCCTTGTAGCCGTTGGTGTAGGAAAGATGACCTTTGGCGGTTTGGGAAAGAATCCTTTTAATCCTGCCTTGGTCGGCCGTGTATTTCTGCTGATTTCCTTCCCGGTGCAGATGACCACGTGGCCCACTGTGGGCAAATGGTTCCCGATGACGTTGGACACCACCGCGGGCGCCACCCCGCTAGGCATATTCAAAGAGGAAGGCCTAAGCAATATGCCCAGCCTGACCGAAGCCTTTTTGGGTCAAATTGGAGGCTCCTTTGGTGAGGTTAGTGCTGTAGCCATTCTGATTGGGGCTGCCTACCTGTTGTGGCGTAAGATCATCAGTTGGCACATTCCCGTGGCTTTTATCGGCACAGCCTTCATCTTTAGTGGTATACTTTGGTTGATTGATCCCAACCAGTTTTTGGATCCTTTGATGACCATTCTCACCGGTGGCATCATGCTAGGTGCATGTTTTATGGCCACAGACATGGTCACCTCGCCAATGACAAAGTCGGCGCAACTGATCTTTGGCTTTGGATGTGGTCTGCTGACTGTTATCATCCGCAATTGGGGAGCCTATCCAGAAGGCGTGAGTTTTGCCATCCTGCTAATGAATGCTATTACCCCCTTGCTGAATAAATGGTGCAAACCAGCAAGATTTGCTTGCTAAAGAAGCATAACAAGAACAATTAACCCCAAAAGAAATCAACTATGGCTAAGAAACTAGAATCCACATTACCCAATATGCTGGTGGTGCTGACCTGCGTCAGTCTGGTGGCAGCACTGGCCCTTGCTTTAGTGAACAAAGTTACTGCCGAGCCCATCGCTCAAGCCCAAAAGGCCAAGACCGATGCCGCCATCGAGGCAGTGCTTCCTGCCCACGACCAAATGAAAGAGATAGAAATCGAAGGCACCCACTGTACCGAGGCTGTTGATGCCGAAGGCAACTTGGTGGGCATGGCCATTGAAGCCAAGAGTTCGAAAGGCTTCGGCGGCGACTTGGTGGCCATGATAGGCTTTGATGCCGAAGGCAAGGTCACTGGCTACCAAATTCTGCAGACTGCCGAGACCCCCGGCTTGGGAGCTAAAGCTGGCGAGTGGTTCCAACAAGGCAACAAAGGGAGCGTTATCGGCATGGACCCAGCTACCCCATTGATCGTAAAGAAGGATGGCGGCCAAGTGGATGCCATTAGCGGCTCTACCATCACCTCACGCGCATTCTGCGAAATTATCAACAACGCATATCAAATTTTCCAGAAAGGAGTCAATGAACAATGAAAACAATAGATATCATTAAAAACGGACTTGTCAAGGAAAACCCGACTTGGGTGCTTGTTTTGGGTATGTGCCCCACCTTGGCTACCACCACCTCGGCCATCAACGGCATGTGCATGGGGTTGGCCACAGCCTTTGTGCTGATGATGTCCAACGCGGTCATCTCGCTACTGAAGTCGCTGATACCAGACAAGGTACGAATCCCTGCTTTCATTGTCATCATTGCAGCCTTCGTCACCATTGTGCAACTAGTAATGCAAGGGTTTTTGCCGGACTTGTACGAGACCTTAGGTCTGTTCATCCCACTAATTGTGGTGAACTGCATTGTGCTAGGCCGTGCCGAAGCTTTTGCTTCCAAGAACAGTGTAGGCGACTCGCTATTGGATGGCCTATTCATGGGTCTGGGCTTCACTTGGGCACTGACCTTGGTTGGATTTTTCCGCGAGTTGTTGGGTAGCGGCGCTGTCTTCGGCCACAGCATCATTGGCGGCAACGACGGCATGTTGCTCTTCATTTTGGCTCCTGGCGGTTTTTTGGTACTGGGCTACCTGATGGCTTTGGTGCGCAAATTCCAGAAAAACTCATAAAAAAGAATAAAAGCACAAGGGCCGGGGGTGACCAAATCGGGCTTGCCGGCTCTTGGATTCGAAAAGACTCCGCCAACAGTCGGTGAGAGAGAGGGATTAGAAGAGCCCTTGCAAAGGGAGTGACTGCACTAATTGATTGTGCCGAAGCAATGGAGTTCAGGCTGTAAGGTAGACGGCAGTTGTTTACGGGAGCAAGGGAAAATTCGAATACGAGCAAAGCAAAAATGTAAACCAAACATTATCGAAGAACCATGAAAAGGTTTTTGTATATCGCATCAATAATTGCAATGGCAGGTATCGGTAGCTTGGCAAATGCTCAGGACTGCACTGAGATTGTCCGCCCATACCTAGAATTTCGCAATATTCCACCCTCGGAGTATCCCCAACCGAAGTTCGAGTGGCGTTGCAACTTTTCGCGCAACTCCTTCTATTTGTGCGACAGTGTACCCAAAGGGGCAAAGGTGTTCAACATTTCGGAGCTGACCAACAACATCACCAAGGAACACCCTAGTGAGAACTATGTGGTGGACCTTAATGTCTTCAGCTACTGGGCTTGGGATTTCATCAATTTCCAAAAGTACGACTATTTCAACACCATCTATTTCGACACCCACAATGCGGTCGGGCGCTACTTGGCTGTACGCAGTTGGGAAGAGGCCTTCGATCGGACCGAACGTCCAGACCGGTACAAAGACTGAGCCCACACTAGTTTGAGGATTACACGCACATTAGTCATTGAATGAATGAAAAATATCCTATGAAAAAGTTATTAACAATAGCGTTCCTTGTATGTTTCGGTTGCCTAGGTGCTTTTGCGCAGGATTTGGTGCACGTCAATTTGGACGCCAACAACACAGGCGACACCGTTGATGCCCCTGGGTCCGGCATGCGACTGTACGACGATGGCGGCCCCACCGGTAACTACAGCCATGGGTACGACTATGTACTACACATGAAATCGACCTGTGACTCGTCGGACTCCGCCACGACATTCCTGTCGGTTATCCTAATGAGT
Organism: uncultured Bacteroidaceae bacterium; assembly: GCA_964483145.1. Taxonomy (GTDB): domain Bacteria; phylum Bacteroidota; class Bacteroidia; order Bacteroidales; family P3; genus Colimorpha. Next base: position 24,784 of record CAZAAK010000014.1, on the reverse strand, counting down.
TATGACATTGGTAAATACGACACGTTGTATCTGTACGATGGCCCAGACATCAACTCCCCGCTGATAGCAAAGATAAACAACAACTACCAGTCGAGCAACAACGCGACCTTCTATATCGGCGCCAGTAATACCTCGCGCATGATTACGATACGGTTCCGTGCCGGAATAGTGCACAGCGATGATACGGTTCCCCATTTCGGGTTCATTTTGGGTTTGGATTGTGCCAAACCGTGCGAGTCGGTGACGGGTGTGATAGACACAATGTACGAGCGGTTGGACAAAGACGGCAACGTGGTGGCCCAGTCGCATTTTGTTCCGTTGCCGACGGCCTTTGACACCATATTTGCCCAAATGTGGGTCAACGACAGCACGGGGGGGCATTGGGAAGACAACCTCGACAGCATCGTGCGTATCGATACCCTTGGCTGGACGGAAGGAGCGCTACTGTGCATGGGGCAGAGCATCCGCTTCCATGGCCATGGCGAATATGGAGCGCAATACGGCTACTATGTAGCGAGCGACTCGACCACACAGTTTTTGTGGACCTTTGGCACGGGCGACACCAATGTAGGCATCAACCACAACGCAGTGGTATGTAACAACTACAAGGCCGTCGGTTGCTACGATGTGGTGTTGCAGTTGACCGACGAGCAGGGATGCCCATCGAAGAATTTCATGACCGTGCAGGTGCGAGTGGCGCAGAATCCCATCAAGACCATCTTTGACCTGTCGACCATTTGCAACAACGACTCGCTACAGGTGAATGTAGGCTATGAGGGTGAAAACGGAACACTGACACTGAAGAAAATTAAGTTTGCACAAGTGGTGTCCAAGACCAACGAGGTGCGAACATTTATCCCCGACGGACCTCGGTGCGAAGTACGTTGCTATCAGGCCCCTGTTACCTTCAACGAGTTCCCCAATGGCCGACTGATTCAGTCGGCAGAAGACATCTGCTCGATTTGTGTGAACTACGAGCACTCCTATATGGGTGACTACAGCCTAGAGATTACTTGCCCGACCTACGACCAGTCGGTCTCCACAACATCGGGCATCGCCTACTTAAAATACAAGAACGAGACTGATGCCCCTGCTGGGTACACGCCCCCTAGCGGCACGTGGGGCGGTGGTGGTCGCTATACAGGCTGCCCTGCTGGTGATCCGCCGGACGGTTGGGACCACTTGAACGGTGGCGGTGACTGCGACTCGATTTACAATCCCTTTGGGGTAGGTTGGAACTATTGCTTCTCGCGCAATGCTCAGTACACACTGGTCTCTGGAGAGTCATGCAACACTGCCACCCCCACCGATGCAGGTCTAGCCTCAGGCGGTTATGCCAACGCCCATGATTTTGACATGCCGGTGATGGTAGCCCCCTTCTGTAATGCTGGGCAAGATGCCGGCGTTCAGTCGGTTACCACCAAAGACTCTAGCGACCATGCTGGCATGGTGAGCTACTACATCCCCGCTGATGACTTCAGTTCGTTGGTCGGATGCCCACTCAATGGCACGTGGAACATCGAAATTTGCGACTATTGGGCCATTGACAATGGCTGGGTGTTCAACTGGTCGATGGACATTTGCAACATCAGTTCAGCTGGTGGTTGCGACTATCAGGTAGGCATCGACAGCGTGGTGTGGCGCCCCGACACCAACTATGCCACCGACTTCTACGACGGCATCTACCGTGGTCTTATCATCAACCAAAAGAGGAACGACAGCACAGCCGCCTACATTTCTTCTCCCGACACTAGTGGCGACTTCCGAATCAAGCTCTCCATCTATGATGAGTTCGGTTGTCAATGGGATACGCTAACCCATATCTCCACTGTGACGACCCCATTACCCTCTTTGGGTAACGACACCACCATTTGCGATGTCCAAACCATCCCATTGGATGCTACCGACAAATTTTCCGACGAAAACTGCACCTACACCTGGGAGCCCTTTGGCGAACACACCGCAGTTATCATGACCACTCCCGGCACCGCTGCCGACCACACCTACATCGTTGAAGTGGTTCATTCGGAGAAAAACATCCAATGCGTATCCCGCGATACGGTTGTGGTGCATGTGTTGCCGCAGCCAGTGCCCAATTTCGACCCCGGTATCTTCCCCGTTGAAGGTTGCGAGCCATTGACAATAGATATTGTAAACACTACCAAAAATGGCTACAAATATCGTTGGGTTTTTGGCGATGGCACTTATTCGACCCTCAAGAACCCAAGCCACAGCTATGCGGCAGGTCAGTACGACTTCAAATATTATGTTGAGAGCGAGGGAGGCTGCAAGGACTCGCTGATTTATCCGAAACTTGTCACTGTTTTTCCACAACCCGAAGCCCAGTTCTCCTGGGAACCCACCTACCCTACGGTGTTGCACCCCAGCATTGCACTGCATAACAACACCACACCGGACAATGGCTCCAATATCTATCGGTGGGAGATTCAGTACGATAAGGACAATCCTTATTCCTTCCACACTGCCACCGAACAGAACCCCAGTTTCAGTTGGGAAGCCCCAGTGGATGAAGACATCTCTGGTAACTACACCGTGCGCCTAATAGCCCGTACGGACAACTACGGGCCTAGTGGCCGTCCAATTGTCTGCAGCGATACCGTTGAGAACACCATCTTGCTCATCAACGACCAGATACAGTTCCCGAATGTGGTGACGCCCAATGGCGATGGCATCAACGACAGGTTTGTGATCAAAAACTTGGTAGAGGGCTTGGCCTACCCGATTAACCAGTTGGACATTTACGATAAATGGGGGTCGCGCGTGTTCCATGCCGAGAACATCTCCAAAGGAGAGGATTTTTGGGACCCAGCCAAAACGAACAGTCCCGCAGGCTCTTACTTCTACCGTTTCGTAGGCAAGGGTTATAAGGGCAATATTGAACATAACGGTGTTATCGAAGTGCTCAAATAGGCTTTTGTGCCGACAGACGACAAAAAGCAAGGGTGTCCTGAAGGGCACCCTTTTGCTGCTATTGATACTGACGCCCGTAGCCAACATTGTAGCTCGCCAGCGCGATACCCTAACGGTTGGGGATCGTGTCCATTTTGTCCAAAATTTAGGGCAATGGCAAGCGCCTTTCCTCTTCAAAGCCGAGATGGGGCGCGCCGCCTTCTTTGCGGAGATAGGCGGATTCACGTTCGTTGTTAAAGGGGGCTACGTGCAAGCTGAAAAAGGGTCAACATCCTTCCATCTCCAACACGCCACGACGGCTTGCGCCTACAAGGTGCATTTTGAAGGTAGCAATCCGCAGGTGGCGGTGTCGGGAGAGGATGTTGCCACCAACGAAGGTTACGACAACTACTACCTAGGTAGCAATCCCAAGCATTGGAAGAGCCGGGTACCGCACCACAAGACACTCCTCTACAAAGGGATTTACCCAGGGATTGACATGGATGTACGGGTTGCCCAAAGCGCATTAAAAACCAACTTCTACATAAGTGCAGGTGCCGACCCGACCGACATAGTAATGGAGTACGAAGGGGCAGAGAAGCTCTACCTCTCCTGCGGCAACCTAATTGTTAGAACCTCGATAGGCGAGATTGTCGAAACTAGCCCTTATGCCTACCAAGAGTGCGACACAGGCCGATGTGAGATAGATGTGCGCTACCGCCTGGTTGGGAACCGATTAACATTTGTAGTAGGAGTTTACGACGCTATGCGCACACTTGTAATAGACCCCGTGCTTCACTTTTCCACCTACACAGGTGCCACAGCGGACAATTGGGGCGCTACAGCAGCCTACGATTACGAAAAGAACACCTACACGGCAGGCCTTGTCTTTGGAACGGGCTACCCTACAAGCATAGGAACCTACGACCTAACCTATAGCGGGAGTTGCGACATAGGAATCTTCAAGTTTGATTCTACAGGATCGCAACGCCTTTTTGCCACCTATTTGGGAGGAACATATGCCGACATGCCCCACAGCATGTTCACAAACTCCTTCAACGAATTGGTGATTTTCGGCACCACTGGGTCGCAGGATTTCCCCACCACTGCCGATGCCTTCCAGCGCACCTTCAAAGGCGGCAGTTATCTGCAGTACGAAGGGACCAGCAGTAGCATTATCTACCCAAATGGCTCGGATATATTCGTTTCGCGTTTTGCAAGCGATGGCAGCCAGTTGCAGGCCTCGACTTATGTGGGAGGCCATGCCAACGATGGTTTGAATTACCGCAACAGCTTCAACAGTAGCTACAGCACCTACATGTGCGGCAACGATTCGCTTTACTTCAATTATGGCGACGGTGCCCGCGGAGAAATTATCACCGACGATTTAAACAATGTCTATATCGGTTCCACCACCTTTTCGATGGACTTCCCCGTTACGGAAGGGAGCGTTGACATATACCCACCGGCCAAACAAAACGGTGTGGTATTCAAGCTAGACTACAACTTACGCAATATGATATGGTGCACCTATTTGGGAGGTGATGGGGACGATGCGGTATACTCCATTGATGTAGACTCGAGCTACAACGTCATCGTCTGCGGTGGCACCAACTCGACCAATCTACCCACCACACTGGGTGCCTATCAGCGGAGCTATGGCGGAGGCACTGCCGATGGATTTGTCAGTAAGATTTCCTATCATGGCGACCGGCTGATTGCCAGTACCTACTACGGTTCCACCGCCTATGACCAAGTTTATTTTGTGCGTACCGGCAAACATGACGAAGTGTTCCTCTTCGGCCAAACCAAGGCCCCCGGTAGCACAATGATATACAACGCCGGCTACAGCACTCCCGGAGCAGGCAACCTATTGGCACGCCTGTTGCCCGATTTGTCGGGGCGCGTCTGGTCCACTGTTTTCGGCACCAGTTCTGGGCGTCCCAACCTCTCCCCTACCGCCTTTGCTGCGGACATCTGCAACCGTGTGTATGCAGTGGGTTGGGGGCGAGACTTTGTGGGATACTGCGTCAACGGTTTCCCGCAGGGGAGTTGCCACAACATGGAAGTGACCACCGATGCCTACCAAAACACCACTGATGGGCAGGACTTTTACATCATGGCCATCGATGCAACAGCATCGCGCTTGGACTATGCCACTTTCTTTGGGGAGGACCATGCCAACACTGGCTATGGAGGAAGCGACCATGTGGACGGCGGTACTTCGCGACTCGACAGACGGTCGACACTCTACCAAAGTGTCTGTGCTAGTTGTGGCGGAACCAACGGTTTCCCCACCACCCCTGATGTGTGGTCTCGGAACAACGGCTGCGAGAGCAACTGCAACAATGCTGTCTTCCGATTTACTGTTCACACCGACTATCCTGTGGCGGAGTTCATGCCCCCTCCAGTAGGTTGCGCACCCTACACGGTAACCTTCCACAACACCGGTCGAGGAACGCAGTACCGATGGCAGTTCGGTGATGGCGACAGTTCCACACTTGCCAACCCCACACACACCTTCGACTCGGCAGGCACCTATCGCGTGCGCCTTATCGCTCTAATGGACGGAGGTTGCAAAACGGCCGATACCACCTTTGCCGATGTTGCCGTACTCAACCCCGATGAAGGCAAGCACTATATCCTCTCGGCCTGCGATGGCGAGACTCTGCAGATAGGGCACAAACCCATGCTAGGTTGCTCCTACCAATGGCTGAGTGAGGGTGTTTCGGATCCAACGGTAGCCAACCCTCTAGTCAACCGAGTGGGACTCTACGTGGTTCGGATGACCACCCACGACGGTGGATGTATCCAAACCGACACTTTTGAGGTGCGCTACTCACAAACCTACGACACCCTTGTTTTAAAGAATCCCACCTGCCCCGGTGGTGATGATGGTAGTGTTTTGGTGCGCATCCCATCCGCCATTGCCGACAGCGTGCAGATCCTCTGGGACGGTGTCGTTGGCGACACCTTGCTGACGGACCTTGGCGCCGACGGTCGACAGCACCTGCTAACAGTCATCCACAGTGGCTGTACATCAACAGTTTCATTTATGCTCACAGACCCTCCCAAGATTGAGCACAGCATCGAGGTCGGTGATGTTCTCTGTAGCGATGACTGTACCGGTTGGATACGGCTCAGCTACGGCTACCCTGACGGAAGCGTCACCGACAGTCTTGCCGAGAACCTGTGTGTCGGCACCTATGTGCTACATTTTACCGACACAGCGGGCTGCCCCTACTCCGACTCAGTCACCCTCACCCGCGACACCTTGTTGGAGCACATGAACGTGTGGGCCGACAACTATGAAATCTTTCTCGGCCAAAGTGTGGGGTTGCACGTGAGCCCGTTGCCAGGGGCAATCTACAGCTGGGACCCATCCTCCACTCTTTCCAATCCGCACTCACCCAACCCCATCGCCACACCGGAGGATTCCGTGAGCACATACGGGTGTACCGTGGTCGACAGCCTAGGCTGCATTTGGCGTGGCAACCTGTCTATCCACTGCACGGAAATTACATGCGGCGAGCCCAATATATTCATTCCCAATGCTTTTTCGCCAAACGATGATGGTATCAACGACCGCCTAACTTTCCAAGGTCGTTGGGTGTTGGATTTTCATCTCTCAATTTATTCCCGTTGGGGCGAAAAAGTATTTGAAACGAATGATATCAACGACAGTTGGGACGGTCGCTACAATGGTTCTTGGTGTCAACCGGGAGTTTACACCTACTATTGCCGCATCAAATGCGAAGCCGGGTTAAAGAACTTGCTCAAAGGCGATATAACACTGATACGATGAAGGACCAATTTGTCATAGCCTACCTTGCCGACCTCTCCATGAAGGAAGAGGTGGTCAGCCATGCTGCTTACCTTGCTAGGATGTTGAACAAAGGGCTCATACTCCTTTATGTTGAGGACCGCAAATACGGGAATCCTGCCACTGCACAGGCCAAGCAGCAGATTGTAGCGCTTGAGTCAGGCCTGGCGGACACAAAGCCTGCCCATGTGATAATGAAAGGTCAAACCAAGGAGGTAGTGAATGTCCTCCCCACAATGCTCAACGGGGTGGTTGCTGTAGTGGGCGTCAACCCCAAAGCAAAAAAAGGTAGCCTAACATACCCTCGGACAGTGCTACACATCTTCGGACAATGCAAGATTGCCTACTTGACCGTACAGCAGAAGTTACAGACCCCTCAAGACTACGACCGCGTTGCCTTTGGGGTAGATTTTCGCAAAGAGAGCAAGGATAAGTTAATTTGGGCCAGCTATTTTGCCCGATTTAACCACAGTCAACTGCTGATGATGCACTTCCAATACAGCGATGAAGGCCTCCGTAACAAGTGGGGTAACAATGTGCGCTTTATGAACAATTTTTTTTCCAACCTTGAAGTCCGCTATACCGATCAGGTAGTGGACGGGCATGCCCTCTTCCCCGAAACCCTAGTGTGCGACAGTGCCGCGCAAAACGGATGCGGACTTCTGATTAGCGTCACCACCGATACTCGAGAGCGCGATGTAATTGAGTGGGTGGTTGGGGTTGCCGAGCAACGCACCATCCGCAACAGTGCTACCATGCCGGTTTTATTTATCAACCCACGCAACGACATCTACGTTCTTTGCGATTAATCCCCACCATCCACCATGAAAAAACTTGTCGCCTACGCCATTGTTATTTCCGGATGTGTTGTTGCATGCTATCTTATCTCCACCTTTGGCATGAGGTTCAAAGGTGCTGAGAATGCCGACCCATGGGCAATTACCATTGGTATATTGATTGTTGCCGCCATCATGACACTAGTACGCAAAATTGCCCATTGGCTAGAACACAGAGGGGGCAATGGTGAGAAAGAACAGGACGAGCATTAGCTCGTCTACCCCTCCAAAAAAACGAGGCAGATGAGCACCATAAAATGTTAAAAAAACAATTTTTTATCGCTCATTTTTATTGGTAAAAAATATTTGTGCTAACTTTGCAGACTTCAGAAGCAGTGGGTGAAAAAGAGTGGGATTTCTTTCTCCAATAGTGATACACAATAAGATAGAAAGACATTTCAACGAGCAGTTATATGGGCAAATTGATAGAGATGATCAAACAGGATGCACGCTATGGCGATGCCTTAAAGGCTTGCATGAACTGTGGCGTATGCACTGCCATATGCCCAGCAGCGGAATTCTACGACTACGACCCTCGTTGCATCTGCGACACCGTGCAACGGGGCAACGAAGAGGAAATAGAGCAGTTGCTAAAAAGTGACACGATATGGTACTGCGGTCAATGCCTCTCTTGCAAGACACGATGCCCACGCGGGAATGTGGCCGGTGAGTTGGTGTCGGTGCTAAGGTCCGTATCGCAGAAAATGGGCTACTTTCGCAACAGCGTCAAAGGACGTCAACAGGTGTTTCTGATGAAAGGTCTGGCGCAAAACATCCTTGAGATAGGATATTGCGTGCACCCCGACCGTGTGGAGCCCGACTATCACCCAGAACAGGGACCCATATGGGAATGGTATCACAACCACATAGCCGACATAGCCCCTCGGTTGGGAGCTAACTATCATGGCAGTGGCCCAGGAGCGCTGAGGAACATACCACAGGAGGACCTAGAAGAGGTGCGACGCATCTTTAAAGTTACGGGTGGCATGGACTTGAGAACCAACGTGCTGGAGGCCGAGACAAAAACGCCCGAAAGCGACTAATAGATCCCTAACCCTATACATACAATCAATGAACAGATTTGGCTTTTGCATATCCACCACCCGCTCTATCGACCTGGACGCAACAGACCTAGCTACTGCCGAAAGGCTGTTGACGGCCGAACCCTCGCTGAGGGCATGCATCGGATGCGGAGGGTGCGTGGCCACCTGCACAGCGGCGGAGTTTGTCGACTTCAACATCCGCCGAGTGCATACGGCCTTTGTGCGGGGGCAGATGGATGGTTTGCGTGCCCAATTGAACCGTTGCATGCTTTGCGGCAAATGTTTGCTGGTATGCCCGCGGGACGTTCACACTCGTAGTGCCATCATGGCGATGCGCAAAGAACTAACACCTGAAGATAAGTAAGTCATGTTTTCCCTGTTTGTTATCCCTTTCAGCATTGGCGTATTGGCGCTGTTGGTCATTTCGGTACTGAAATATAGGCGTTGGATAAGTCAATTCGACAAATTGCAACAGGTGTTGGTACGCAAAGGTATCCTGTCCTGGAAATTTTTGGGAGCCATGTGGGAGGCTTTCCGCGAAGGGCTGTTGCACGGACGCATTACTCGGCACAACTTTCTGTTGGGCTACATGCACCGTAGCCTGGCCTTTGGTTGGTTTCTGCTCATTGTTGTGGGAGCCGTTCAGGCGACCTTGGCCTACCCACACGGTCACCCGCCCTATGTATCCATTTTCTTCAACTTTTTTGAGCCTCGCAGCGAAACCATCGTACATTTCCCCCAAGCCCAATTCTACGCCAACTTGATGGACGCACTGTTGCTTTATGTCTTCAGTGGGCTAATGCTGGCCATGTTCAAGAAAGTGTGGTCACGTCCCATGGGCATGCACCGTACCACCCGACACAACCTCACCGATCGCATAGCCAAAGCCGCCCTATGGTGTATCTTTCCCCTACGGCTGATGGCGGAGATACACACGGCAGCCATCTACGGTGGAGGAGGCTTTCTAGTGAATGCTTTGGGGAGATGTGTAGCCTCCCTGCGGCTAGGTTTGCCGATATTGGAATACCAATGGTGGCTATGCTATTCGCTGGCCTTAGGCATTTTTTTTACCCTCATGCCATTTACACGGTATATGCACATCTTCACCGAGGTGCTATTGATTTATTTCCGCCAGTTAGGGCTGCGGGAAACGACTGTTCAAACGGGTTACACCAAATTCGAGTTGAGTGCCTGCTCACGTTGCGGCCTCTGCATTGATGGTTGCCCTGTCAACGACCCTTTGGAAGTCCACGACACGCAAGGAGTTTACCTGCTACAGACCATCCGCAACAAAGACATCTTCCACCGTGCCGAGAAGATGGCAGATCAATGCTTGGTATGCCACCGATGCAGTACAGACTGTCCTGTGGGGATAGACCTTGAATCCATCCGACGTCAGGAACGCATCAACATCCGCAAGAAAACCGACGACAGCAGTGGCTACGAATACCTGAAATCCTTGCACCCATTCAATGCCGTTGGGCGCGTGGTCTACTTTGGGGGGTGCATGTCGCACCTTACGCCAGGTATCCCCGAAGCAATGGAACGCATTTTCCAAGCCTGTGGCATACAATACTGGTATATGGACAGAGACCGATCAGTATGTTGCGGCCGCCCGTTACTACAACAAGGTTTTGAAGCTCAAGCACGCGAATTGCGCCGCCGGAACACCCAGCTTATCAAGGAATCGGGTGCCACTCTACTAATTACTTCGTGTCCCATCTGCTACCAGTCCTTTACCAAGGAATACAACCTATCTGTTGCAGTGTTGCACCACACTCAATTTATCGAGCAAATGCTCCTTTCAGGCAAGTTGAAGACGAAGGGTCGTAGCGCACTACGCGTCACCTACCACGACCCTTGCGAGCTAGGGCGCGGTAGCGGCGTCTACGAGGCTCCGCGCCATGTTCTAGACGGTGTGGCGCACTTGATGCCCACCCGTTGCGAACGGGAGCAAAGTCTGTGTTGCGGATTTAACCTAGGGGGTGCCACCTTCACCACCGAGCAACAGAGCCAAGTGCGCGAAAAGGCCCGGCAAAATCTGTTGGAGCCCCAACCCGACCTGATAGCCACCGCTTGCCCAATGTGCAAAAAGGCCTTCATGCACGGCATCGACACCCCAGTGCGCGATATTGCCGAAATTGTGGCTGAAAGGATACAGGCAGACGTTGCCACATCCAACTCAGCATCCGTATAACAGAAGCACTTAACCAACAAGAACTGCTCTCATGTCATGAAACGCTATTGGAACGAATACCAAAAAGAGATAGCCGACGATCATTTCTTCTACGAACGCAGTTGCATCCGGCAGACATTCTTTGCCGGCTCAGAAGCTACTTTTCTGCGCATCTTGCGACAAGAACTTGGCAAAGACATCTGCGACAATCCCCACCAACATACCTGCACAGGCATAGGATACCACTCCGACGTGGTGCCCTTTGAGACTACCATGACCATAGTGGCACGTTTATTCTCGCTGATGACCGAATGCGGCTACCATAACTATGTTCCCTCCTGCGTCACCAGTTTCGGGGTCTTTACCGAAATGATGGCCAAATGGGAGGAGAGTCCAGCCCTCAAGGAGCAGGCCCGACAATACCTGTGGGATGCCTGTCGACGCGAGTTCGAGGTGCCGGAGAATATCGTCCACAGTAGCGATTTGATATACAAGTTCCGCCACGAACTGAAACCTAGGATGCGATACCAGTTGGTGAACCGCTTTACAGGTCGTCCGCTACGGGTAGTAGAGCACATTGGATGCCATTATGCCAAGATTTTCCCCCATCATGGAGTAGGGAAAGCTGAGTTTCCGTACGTGCTGGCTGGCATGATTGAGGCTTGGGGAGGTGAGGTGATTGATTACCCCGAACGACGTCACTGCTGTGGTTTTGGCTTCCGCCAATACCTTGTACAGGAGAACCGTGGCTACAGCATTGCCAACACAAAAAAAAAGTTTGAGTCAATGGAGCCATACGAACCCGACTTTATCCTAACCAATTGCCCAGGTTGCGCCATGTTTATGGACAAATGGCAGTACACCATAGCCGAAATGGAACACAAAACTTATGACCAGGCAGGCTACGGCATCCCCGTGCTCACCTACGAGGAATTGGCTGGGCTGTTGCTGGGCTACGACCCCTGGCAGTTGGGGTTGCAGCTACATCAGGTGCAAAGCGAACGCTTGCTTGACAAGATAGGCATACCCTATAAAACTGAGGAGAAATATTTGGGCATTGGAGGAAAGCTTCTCCCCACGCCCCTCAAACCCGAAATACTGAAACAATGAAAAAAGTAGCCGTCATAGGTGCCGGCCCAGCCGGTATTGAAGCCGCCTCGCTGTTGGCGAGGCATGGGTTGGAAGTGGTCCTATTTGAGAAAGAGAACCAACCCTTGCACAACCTCACCGACAAGGCCTTCCTCTTTCCTAATTTTGCCGATGCTAGCGAAGTGTCGGAGCGCCTGCTTGACAAACTCCACAGCCCTAGGCTTACCATAAAGAACGGTATGGAGGTCGACTCACTGTTGCCACCCACAGACGGCGAGAGTTGGAGAGTATACGGCGAAGACTTCGATGCCGTACTACTTACCACAGGCTATACCGCCTTCGATGCCCATCGCAAAGAGGAGTTGGGCTATGGTATTTACCCCGGCATACATACCTCGTTGGAGATGGAGCAGATGTTGCGAGAGAAAAGTATTGTCAATGCCATCGGTGAGCTTCCGCGGAGGATAGCCTTCCTGCAATGCGTGGGTTCCCGCGATGAGAAGGTAGGCAATCACTATTGCTCCAAACTTTGTTGCGTAACGGCTGTCAAGCAAGCCATAGAGGTTGGTAAACTGCTGCCGCAGTGTGAGGTATATGTTTTTTATATGGATCTGCGTATGTGGGGGCAACATTTCGAAGAGCTCTATCGAAAGGCGCAGATGGACTACAATATCAAATTCGTCCGCGGACGCATTTCGGAGGCCAGTGGCACTTTCGACCGTAGGGTGCAAATCAAGGCCGAAGATACCTTGATGGGTCGTCCCCTCAAACTATCTGTGGACCTTCTCGTCTTGATGGTAGGCATGGAGGCTTCTGTGGGTACCCGCAACCTCAGTGCGCAGACGGGCATTGTAGGCCAATACGGCTTTGCCCAGTCCACCGACCCACACACGGCCGACAATCGCACCAACAAAAGCGGACTTTTCGTTGCCGGAAGTTGCAAACGCCCGATGACCCTCACTGATTCGCTAGCCGATGCACGGTCAGCGGCATGGGAGGTCTTGCATTACCTCACTCCTACAATATAGCAGATGTATCCACTTCGACTAATTCAACTTCATACAGTCTTTACTCACCATGCCTATTTTTGAAGCCCAATCCATACAAACCGTTGCCCTGCACCGCGTAGGCAACAAAGCCACCGGAGAGGGATTGGCGCTCTCTGTTCTGCCTTTGGAACTTACCGAGCAACTGCAGGACTTGCTTGTCCGTTATTTTCTGATGCCTTTCAAGGGACAGGAATACTACCACCTTTGTGGGGATGAAAACCTAGATCAAAACGAAGTGTACGTCCATTGCTGCCAAATTTTTGCCAATCCGGAAAGTCTTCAAGAAGAGTCGTGCCAGTTAGCCCGTCGCCTTTACGATGCATCCACCCACGCTGATATCAAAGGAGGTGAGTTTTTTGTGGTCTATTTCTCCGAGTGCCTACTTGATGGCGAAAAGACGGATGCCATCGGGCTTTTCAAATCGGAGGATAAAGAGGCGTTTTTTAAAGTTCTGCACGACCAAGAATGTTGGAGCACCAAGTCCAACGACCTCAGTGCCCAAACGCAGTACCGCCTGGAAGTAGAGCACGGCATCAACCCAAGCAAATTGGACTATGGCGCACTGATTTTCAATAGAGAAGACGACAAAGGCTTTGTTGTGAGCGTGGTCGAAGCTACTAGCCGCAACATCGGAGTCAGTTATTGGAGGGACAATTTCCTGCACATCCGCCAACGCGAGGATGAATATTACAACACGCATACCGAGATGCAGGCATACAAGAAATTTGTCACCGACGAGTTGCCACAACAGTTTGATGGCGTCAGCAAAGCAGACCAAGCCGACATGCTCAACCGTTGCAGCAACTACTTCAAACAGAATCAGAACTTCGACCTGCAGACTTTCACCGAAGTGGTCATTGCCCAACCCGAAGTGGTGGACAGTTTCAAAGAATTCCGACAGCAATACCAACAAGAGAATGAAGTCGAGATGCCCGAAAGCTACGACATCAGCGAGAGTGCAGTCAAAAAACAGGCCCGTGCCTATAAAAGCGTGATTAAGCTAGACAAGAACTTCCACATCTATGTCCACGGCAACCGCGAACTCATCGAGCAAGGCGAAGACGACAAAGGGAAATTCTACAAAGTCTACTACAACGAAGAAAGTTAGGGGGGAGTGAGAAAAACAACGTACACAGAAACTTATTGGACAAATTGATAAACACATACTTGCATCATTCAATCATCCCATGATAAGGGCAGCTTTTTTTGATATTGACGGAACTCTAGTCAGCTTCCGCACACATTGCATTTCTAAAGGAACAGTGCAGGCATTTGTAAAATTGCACGAAAATGGAATCCATACTTTTATTGCCACCGGTCGCCCAAGTTGCCTAATCCCCGCCATGCCCGTTGCATTCGACGGATACATCACAATGAATGGCGGATATTGCTTCATGGGAGATAAAATCGTATATAAAAATCCTATTCCCGCAGAAGAGTCGTTGCTTTGGCTGAAATATGTAAAGGATAACGACATCTGTACATTGGTTTTTACCGACCACGAGATGTTTGTCAACACTCTCTGCAACCCCATTGCCAATGCTTTAAGCGAAGAAATCAAGTTCAGCATGCCCCCACTACTGCCTTTGGAAGAGATGTCGCGCAAGGAGGCTTACCAGTTCATTGCCATCATGGACTCTGACCGGGACAATGAAGTACTAAGTTTCCTGCCCAACTGTCGTCTGCCGCGGTGGCATCCGAAATTTGCCGACCTCATCCATGCCAACAACAGCAAGGCCGTAGGTATTGAAAGCATTATCAGCCATTTGGGAATCAACCGCCAGGAATGCATCTGTTTTGGCGATGGCGCCAACGACATCGAAATGCTAGAATACTGCGGCATTGGTGTTGCCATGGGTAATGCCGAGGATAAGGTAAAAAACCATGCCGACTTCATCACCACTTCGGTGGACGAAGAGGGAATATCCCATGCGCTTTATAAGCTTGGTATTATCCGATAATCCAATTGGTTAGAGCCTTTCCACAATCCGCTCGAATAGCTCCGTCATCTTCCTTGCAGCCTTATTGGCCTCCTTAACAATGTCATCACCATTGTTGAGACAGGTGTCACTGAGATTGTTGGATTGATTGGTGATAATACTCATGCCAAAGATTTCCAATCCACTGTGGCGGGCCACTATAACCTCGGGAATGGTGGACATGCCGACAACATCGCCACCAATGACGCGATAAAACCTATACTCTGCCGGAGTTTCATAGGTGGGACCCGTGCAGCCAACATAAACACCCTGCCGCAACAGCTCGCCCATCTTGCCGGCCTCCTGGAGAGCGATACTACGGATACGCTTGCTGTAAACGGTGGTCATATCAGGGAATCTCTCTCCGAACTCATCCATGTTAGGGCCTATGAGCGGATTTGGCAACAAGTTGATGTGGTCGGTAATAACCATCATATCACCCACACGGTAATCCGGATTGACTGCGCCAGCGGCATTACTCACAAAAAGGACCTTTACCCCCAGACGCGCCATCACACGCACGGGGAAGGTAACCTCCTGCATGGTGTAGCCTTCATAATAGTGGAAACGCCCTTGCATAGCCATCACGGTCTCGCCACCTAGCGTGCCAAAAATCAGGTTACCCTCATGGCCGATAGCGGTAGAACGCATGAAGTTGGGGATGTCGGCATAAGGGAGCACCAGCTGGTTTTGAATGCGGTCGGCCATAAGCCCCAATCCACTACCCAGAATTATGCCAATTGAGGGCATTGCCATGCCGTCCAAACGCTGACGGATATAATCTACAGTTTCGTTTATCTTATGCATCATAGCTATTTAATTTGATAACAGTACTTTGTATGTAATCTACCCATTATCATGGCCGTTCTTGAGACTGTTGATACGTTTCATAATTTCGGCAGCTTGTTCATAGTCTTCCTCAAGTTCGCACTGGCGTTGCCTGGCCTCCAACTCCTCCAAGGTCTCGCCATGCCACTGGTGGTGCTGGGGCAAATTGTCCTCCAAAGTCCCAGGTTTCATAGAAGTTTCCTCTAATA
Organism: uncultured Bacteroidaceae bacterium; assembly: GCA_964483145.1. Lineage (GTDB taxonomy): Bacteria > Bacteroidota > Bacteroidia > Bacteroidales > P3 > Colimorpha. The sequence goes on along the minus strand of CAZAAK010000014.1, from coordinate 8,842 downwards.
CACTCTCACTCATCAGGATATTGCTATGCTGCAGCAGTGCCAACACCACGGCATCGCTGGTGCGGCTGTCGATTTTCTTTTCCGCAAAACCGTCGCTAACATAGAGGGTGGAATAGAAGATACCCTCGTCAAAACGGTCGACAGTCACCCGCTTGAGCGTGAGCATATATTCCTCCATAAGGTTGCAGATAAGGTTGTGCGTGAGTGGTCGGCGTGCATGAATCTGTTCGGTAGCCATAACAATGGCCTCAGCCTCGGCCTCCCCTACTAGCACCGGCACCTGCCTGCCCACCTCTGGCGCGTCAAGCACCAAAATATAGGAACCGCTCATCGACATAGGTTGCGAAATTTGCAGTGGGTACACTGGAGTATATTTCATTGATCTACTGTTTTGAATCGGATTTCAGATAGCTTGCCAACATAGCCACGGCATGACCGCGGTGGCTGATACGGTTCTTTACCTCCAAGGGCATCTCAGCAAAACTAACGGCAAAGCGGTCGGGCATGAACACAGGGTCGTAACCAAAGCCCCCAACGCCATAACGTTCGGTGAGAATCATACCATCAACACGTCCCTCAAAATATTTTGGCTCGCCCCGCTCTATCAGACAAATCACCGTGCGAAAATCTGCCCGACGATTGGGTTCTCCATCCAAAGCTGCCAAAAGTTTGTTTACATTGTCGTTGGAATTACACTGCAGGCCAGCATAGCGGGCACTGTAAACACCTGGTGCACCACCTAATGCGTCTACTTCTAGGCCAGTATCATCGGCAAAGCAGTCCATCTGCGTTCGTTCCCACACCCATTGGGCTTTTTGCAAGGCATTGCCCTGCAAAGTGTCGGCCGTCTCAGGAATATCACCCGACAGACCCATTTCATCCAAACTCTTAACCTCTACCAAACCATCAAGCATTTCCCTAATTTCGTGTAGCTTATGCTTGTTGTTGGTAGCAAAAATCAATGTTCTCATACCATGCAAAGGTACGATTTTTTTTGAAATATCCGTTTTTGCACGCAATAAAAAGCTAGTGTTATACAATATCTTGTGCAAACCGGCGTTAACGTAAGACTATACAAGACAAAAAAGAGACACTTTATGAAGAAGTTCATTACCATCCTCCTAGCCGCCATGCTGGCCACCACAGTGTTTGCTGCCGAAAAGCACCTCTCTGCCCTTTTTGGCTATAGTACATTCTATATTCCCGCCAGCAATCAGCCCTACGTTGAGACCTACCTCGATTTTCGGGCATGGACGCTCAATTTTGTGCAAAGCGACAACGACCAATACCGCGCCACTGTGGAAGTAGCCATCGTGGTCCGTAGCGGAGACTCCATTGTCTACCTTAAAAAGCGCGACTTAATCAGCCCTGCCACATCTAGCGACACTACCACCAATTTCACTTTCATGGACCTCCACCGGTTCGCCCTCCCCAACGGCATCTACGACCTGCAGCTAATTCTCCACGACAAAGCCTCCGAGGACAAGCCTTTTATCTACAACGACAAGTTGGTAATCTTCTTCGAGAAAGGCAAACCATCCATGTCCAACATCCAGTTGATGAGTTCAGCCACCCCCACCACCAACGAAAACATGCTTTCGCGCAACGGCTACGACATGGTGCCTTACTTCAACGATTATATCCCCGCCTCTGTCACCCAGCTCCACCCCTACTTCGAACTCTACAATTTGGACCAAGAGCTTGGCGGCAAAGGCTTCACGGTGAACCTTTATATCGAAAAGAAAGAGACCCATCGACCCATCCCCGGTTTCAGCCACTCCGTCAGCCGTGCCAAGACCAAAGCCAACGTGCCCATCTACACCACCCTCGACATCGAAAAATTACCCTCCGGCAACTATAATCTGGTGGCCGAGGTCTTTAACGCTGAGCAGCAGGTGTTGTTTAAACGCGAGATGTCCTTCATGCGTTCCAACCCCAATGTCACGACCGACAACGATGTTACGGAAGAAGATGTAGCCGTTTCCTTTGTAACTCTACTCAAGGACAAGGAACAACTCAACTTCTACATCGATGCGCTCTATCCCATTGCCTCTAACCAAGAAATTGCCATTGCCAAAACCATCATGCGGGACACTAGTCTGTCCGCCAAGCAAACCTTCTTCTATCATTTCTGGCATCGCCGCAGCGCCATCGACCCCGAGGGCGAATGGGCCGACTACCAACAGCGCTTGGACTATGTAACCAAGCATTTCACCTACCCCAAGACCCCCGGCTATCGCACCGATTTCGGTCGCGTTTACTTGCAATACGGTCCGCCAGACTTCGTGCGCGACGAGAAGAATTTTGCCGCACCGTTCAGCCGCAAGTCCGGCAACTACGAGAAAACTGTCGGTTCGTTGGACTACAATGCCAACGACGACAAGAACCAGGGCATCATTCACTACCTTCCCTACCAGCTTTGGCGCTACAACCAACTGCCCAACGACTATTCCAACCGGGTGTTCCTCTTTTGGGACCAATTCCGGAGCGGTTACTACAAGCTCCTCAACTCTAGCGCCCGCGGTGAGGTGCGCACCTCCGATTGGGAGCGCGACCTCAGTCAAAAACAGCTTGACGAGGGCTCCTCAGGTGAGGTAGGGGAACAGTTCGAACGTGGATTTTAACAGCTCGGGTATTGAAGTTCCTGTCCGACATACTTTACTTGATTGTATACTATTTGGTGCGATACCGCGTGAAGGTAACGCGCTCCAATTTGTGCAATGCCTACCCTAGCCGTACGCCTAGCGAGTTGCATCGGATTGAGAAAGCTTACTACCACCATATCTGCGACCTTATGGTTGAAGGCATCCACAATTTATACGCCTCGCCCCGTAGCATACTCCAGCGATACCATTTTACCAACCGGCAGCTAATCAATGCCTACTACGAAAAGGGGCAGAGTGTCATTTTGATGTCTTCTCACTATAACAATTGGGAATACATGGTTTCCTCCCTCAACTTCCAAGTTCACCTCCACGCCATTGGGGTAGGCAAACCCCTCAACAACAAATCTGTGGCGAGCTACATCACCCGACGTCGTTCGCGTTTTGGCACCGAGATTGTCGACCAAACCAATGTCCGCCAGACTGTTGCCTATTACCAAGAGCACCACGTGCCTTGCGCCTATATGATGCTTAGCGACCAAGCACCTAGCAACGAGCACAAGTCCTATTGGACCCTCTTCATGCACCAGGAGACCCCATTCCTCTATGGCGCTGAATACTTTGCCCGCAAATACAACCTGCCCGTCATCTACTATGAGGTTGACAAGGTCCGCCGAGGCCACTATCAGGTGCGTTTTTCCCCCCTATGCGAACAACCCGACCAAGTGCCGCAATATGCCATCACTGCCCGCTACGTCCAACTCCTGAGCGACACCATCAACCGGGCTCCGCAATACTGGCTTTGGTCCCACAAACGCTGGAAGCGCAAGCGACCTGCCGACATGCCTCTGATGGCTTCACCCGAAAAATCGAACATGCCTACAACTGGTCAAACCAGCCAAACCACACCTAACAACCAATAACCGACACTCCCAGAGAAATGCACACTGCAGTAGTTATCCTCAACTGGAACGGCAGGCACATGATGGAGAGGTTTCTCCCCTCGGTCGTAGCCAACACCACTGGCGATGCGGAAGTCATTGTTGCCGATAACGGCTCCACCGACGACTCCATCGTGTTTCTCCGTACCCACTACCCTAGCCTTCGCATTATCCAGCTCGAGCGCAACTACGGCTTTGCCGAAGGCTACAACCGGGCTCTTGCACAAGTTGAGGCCGACTGCTATGTGCTACTCAACGACGACGTGGAGGTGTCGCCCCACTGGATTGAGCCTGTCGTCGAGCAGATGCAGCAGCACCCCAAAACTGCCATCTGCCAGCCCAAATTGCTCATGTACAACCAGCACGATACTTTTGAATATGCCGGTGCTGCAGGAGGTTTTATCGACCGCTACGGGTACCCGTTCTGCCGCGGACGCATCTTTGACACGGTGGAGAAGGATCAAGGCCAGTACGATGATGCCTGTGAGATTTTTTGGGCTTCTGGCGCTGCCATGTTTGTCCGCTCCGACCTCTGGCACCGCCTTGGTGGCCTCGACGGCGATTTCTTTGCCCACATGGAGGAAATCGACTTCTGTTGGCGCGCCAAGAACCTAGGCTACCGTGTAGAATACTGCCCTAGGTCGGCAGTCTATCATCTAGGCGGCGGCACCTTGCCAAAGTCCAACCCCCACAAGACCTATCTCAACTTTCGCAACAACCTCTGCATGCTCTACAAAAATTTGCCTGCGGGGCATCGCCTTTGGGTGTTGACCATACGCATTATGCTCGATTATGTGGCCGCTGTCAAATTTCTGGCAGAGCGAAAACCGAGGGAATTTCAGGCCGTATTCCAGGCCCACCGCCAGTACCGCAAGCGCAAGCCCAGCCTCCGGAAGAAGCGCGCCGCGCTCAACCCACATCAAGTTTCCTGCATCTATCCAGGTCATCTGCTCGTCGACTACTACCTCCTGCACAAAAAACAATACAGCACCCTAAAAAAATAATTCGCTACCTCACTGTCGGGGGCATCTGGGGGCATGCAACCCCGTTTTGGAAACAATATATTGTCAACGTCAAAAAAAACAAAACAAACAACATATCATGAGAAAAGTCCGCGTCCGTTTCGCACCCAGCCCCACAGGCCCGCTACACATTGGCGGTGTCCGCACTGCTTTGTACAACTATCTTTTCGCCCGTCAAAATGGCGGTGACATGATTCTCCGCATCGAGGACACCGACCAGACCCGCTTTGTCCCCGGAGCCGAGGACTACATCATCGAGGCACTCGACTGGTTGGGCATCAAGTTCGACGAGGGAGTCCATATTGGTGGCAAATACGGCCCCTACCGCCAGAGCGACCGCAAACCCCTCTACCGCCAGTATGCCGAGCAACTAATCCGCGATGGCTGGGCCTACTATGCTTTCGACAAGCCCGAAGCCCTCGAAGCCCGGCGCAAGGAGTACGAAGCCCAGAAAAAGACCTTTCAATACGACTGCAACACACGCTCTAGCATGGAAAACAGCCTCTCGCTGCCTGCGGGCGAAGTGCAGCAACGCCTCGATTCCCAAGAGCCCTACGTGGTGCGTTTCAAATTCCCCGACAACACCGATATCACCGTCCACGACCTCATTCGGGGCGATGTAACTATGAACAGCCGCCTACTCGACGACAAGGTGCTCTTCAAGTCCGATGGCATGCCCACCTACCACCTAGCCAACATTGTCGACGACCACTTGATGGAGATTTCGCATGTCATTCGCGGTGAGGAATGGTTGCCCTCGGCACCGCTACACGTGATGCTCTACAAGGCTTTCGGTTGGGAGGACACCATGCCCCAGTTTGCCCACCTGCCCCTACTGCTCAAGCCCGATGGCAACGGCAAGCTCAGCAAGCGCGACGGCGACCGCCTTGGGTTCCCCGTCTTCCCCCTCGACTGGAAGAACCCCCAAACGGGTGAGATTAGTAGCGGTTACCGCGAGAGAGGCTATCTACCCGAAGCTGTGGTCAATATGTTAGCTCTGCTGGGCTGGAACCCCGGCAACGATCAGGAGCTAATGACCATGGATGAACTTATCCGGCTTTTCAGCATCAGCCACATCAGCAAGAGCGGTGCCAAATTCAATATCGAAAAGGCCAAATGGTTCAACCACGAGTATCTGCAACGATGCAGCGATGAGCGTTTGGCCGACATGTTCCTGCCTCAGTTGCAGCAACACGGCATCGACGCCCCGCGCGACTATGTGGTCCGGGTGGTGGGCCTAATGAAGGAGCGCCTCAACTTTCCGCAGGAGCTTTGGGAGCAGACTCATTATTTCTTTGTAGCCCCCACCGAGTACGACCCCAAGGCCGTCAGCAAGCGCTGGAAACCCGGCATGACCCAGCACATGGCCAAGGTCATCGAAATCCTCAACACCGTCCCCTTCGACTACCAAGCCATCCACCAAGCGCTCCTGGAGGACTACATCAAAGCCAACGGCTTGAACATGGGCCAGATTATGAACTCCATGCGCCTGGCCGTTGTCGGCACTACCGTAGGCCCCGACATGCTCACCCTAGTTATGATCATCGGCAAGCAGGAAACCATCGCCCGCCTGCAACGCGCCATCGACACCATTGGCGAAGTAGAACAGCAATAATACAAACATCAAAACATTATTTACATTCGATATGGAAACCTATCAAAACGCCCCAACCCCCGTTAATAACAGCAATCCCTGCAACATGGCACAGTCCAACTGTGATGAGGCACCCAGCAACGTGGCGCAGACCCCCAATAATGCCACACCCGTCAGTGCAAAACAACCCGCTTGCAGCTGCAACAAAGCCCTGCTTGCCTGCAACCTAGTGCTCCTCGTGGGCCTCGTGTTGCTCTACGTCTTCCACTTCACCGGCATCGGTGCCAAAAACCCTAGCAAGGCCAACCCCAACGCCACCGCGCCCGTTGTTGCCAAGGGCGGCCAACTGAAAATTGCCTACGTCGACAGCGACTCACTCCTAGCCAAGTACGACTACGCCAAAGACCTCGAGGCCGAGCTCAACGCCTACAAGGATGCCCAGGAGAAAAACTATCGCCAGCAAGTGACCAAATTCCAAAACGACTACCAAAACTTCCTGAAAACCGGCGAAAACATGACCCTCAGCAAACAGCAAGAGACCGAGGCCGAACTAAAAGCCCGCGCCGACAAACTCTCCACACTGGAGCAGGAGCTCAGTGCCAAAGTCCTCCAAAAACAGATGGACTCCAACATCGAGCTCCTCAACCGCATCTTTGCCTTCGTTCGCGAGTACAACGCCGACAACCAGCAGTTCGACATCATCCTCCGCAAAACCTTCAACGACAGTCCTTCGCTCTACATGAACCCCGCCATGGACATCACCAGCGAAATCATCGACGGCCTCAATAAGGAGTATCAGCAGGTCAAGGCCAAGAAACAATAACAGATGAAACAGCTCCTTGCGGCTTTACTTGCCGCCCTAGTGGCCCTTGGCATTGCTTCCTGCAGCGCCAAGGGCTCTGGTTCTGCCAACAGCAAAAGCGGGGAAGCCCCTTCCGCCGAGCAGTTCCTGGAACTGCTCAAAGCCATCCCGGACCATGGCATCAATCCGGGGTCGGAGGAATACCTCACCCCTCAATACTACTCCCTGTTGCAGCAGGCTTGGGCAGTGCCAAGCGACGCCATCGGCCAAATCGGCTCCGACGACTGGCTCTACTATTTCGTCTCCGGAAACGGCGACTGGGACGGACAGTTCAACTATTCCATCACCCGCTGTGCCGACTCGGGCAACTTTGTTCTTATCGAGTTCTACCTCAATCAGTCCGGCCAAGAGCGGGAGCACACCCTAACCCTACTTCGCCAAGGCAGCCGATGGCTTATTGCCGACTACGACAACACCCTCCAACAGATGCAGCAATACATCCACAAACAACGCCAATACTTCCAGTCCGAAGAATGGCGCAACTACCTCTCCACCATCCTTTCGGCAGACGACTCCTTCAGCCAGGAGGCCCGCCAACGGCAAAAAGAGGTGGAGGAATGGCTCGGAAAGACGACAAACGGATAACGACAATATTCCATTATACTATTCAAGTTCTTCCAATTGATCATCCCCGTTATCAGTATCTTCTTTCAGCTTTAAAAACGACATGAACACATGAAGAAACGCTGTTTCCTTGAAGAAATAGTTTGGGTCAGTTTCCATCTTTTCCTGCATATACGAAAAGCCGAAGTTGGCATACTGTTCCATTTTTATAATCAATTGATCAACAACTTTTTGGATAGTTACCTCGCCTTTATCTAACGCAATGAGGTCGATATCTGTTTTCGCTATTAAAGCTGCGAAGATATATTCGCGTATTTGACCATAGGACTTACGTCCGAGCCTATTTTCTTGATTTCCCCAATACTGTATTGGCTGGCCATAGGTCTTACGCTTGGCTTTATCTTCAACCAAAGGCTTGGTTTGGTCAAAGTATAGACCAATGAAGAAAGCAATGATATACGCTTCATATCCAGCGCCAAAAGTCTTTCCCCTTACAGACTGATATTGTGTAGTTCCTCGACCATAATCTGTAAAAACATCCATTATAGACTCTTGGTATCGTACTTCCCATTCCGGGTTACGACGGCTCCATGCATCATATAGTGATTCCATATTGCTTTATCTTTTCTACTAAAGTTCTTATTGTTGCCATATTGCGGTCATCAAAGTTAGGCGCTTTTTTGATGCGATAGACACCGCATGTTAGTTTGTTTATTTCATCAAGACGCAACTGTCCCTTGCTAATGAAGTCTTTCGTAACAATAATACACTGTTTGTTCAGTTTATCAATCACATTGTAGAATTCTTCCTCCTTGGAGTCTCCGAATGAAGATGTTGCAGCATCAAAAATAAGAGGATAATGCTCGTCCCTCTTTTCATCGGTAAAGTCTGAAATTGCAAAGAGAACAGACATATACATTACCGTCTCCTGTGAGCCAGAAGGATTTTTTATTTCCGTTCCATTAGAACTGTATAAGCGAATTTCTGTAGACTCGTCAGCGGTCTGACGTAAACGAATTTCTCCATGAAAGTCGTTTGCGCTCAACTTCTCAAGATATTCGTTTGATCTATCTTCCATTGCACCCAAGAATCGACGTAGATTTTCCGCTTTTGCATTACGGAATGCCTTAGCTACAGCTTCAAGGACTCGATGTACATCACGATACACTCTTACTTGACCGCTCTGAGGATTAAGCTCGTCGAGTATAATACTCCCGGAATTTTAGACAACCGCATAGGTTGCAGAAAGAAAAATT
>CAZAAK010000013.1:0-36600 GCA_964483145.1 uncultured Bacteroidaceae bacterium | reverse complement strand
TAGGCTTCGGGCTGGGTATTTATGCTCTTTTGAGTTTTACCGGACAGCAATAATAAAGAAAGGCAAACTCACGCAGAGATATTTTGACGACAAGAATGCAGGCACGCTCAACTTCGGCGAGGTGAACGACCTCAAGGAGTTTGTCGCCAAGGAACTCGACCGCGTGTTCGACCCCGCCCAATACAAGCCGGAGAACGGCCGCAACAAGGAAGAGGCACACTTCCGCGAGCAGAACTTCCACAAGAAAGAGTGGCAGGAACTGTGGAAGCGCATCAACACGCGCACTTATTACAACGTGAGTTTCGAAACGCCGAAACTCATCAAGGAGGCCACTCGACAACTCGACGACCACATGAACGTGACGGAGATACGCATCGTGGTGGAGAGCGGCGGCATGGAGACAATCCGCGACCGCGAGGAACTGGAGGCAGGCACAGCCATGTCTGCCAAGAAAGTGAAGACGCTGCATGTGAGCGAAACCGTGGGACAGAGCGTTAGCTACGACCTCGTGGGCGAACTGGTGCAGAGCACGGGACTGACGCGCCGCACCATCGTGGCGATGCTGAAGGGCATCAAGCCTGCCACATTCCTTCAGTTCAAGATGAACCCGGAAGAGTTTATCGTGAAGGCGTCGCGCATCATCAACGACTGCAAGGCCATTTCGCTCATCCAGCACATCTGCTATCAGAAGAGCAACAACACCTTCGACACCGACATCTTTGCCGAAGCCACTCTGCGCGGCACCATCGGCAAGGACGCTATCGCCAGCACCAAGTCGCTCTACGACCTGGTGGTGCTCGACAGTCAGGGCATAGAGAAGTCATTTGCCGAATCGTTGGAGGCTGAGGACGACGTGGTGGTCTACACCAAACTGCCCAACGGCTTCTACATAAACACGCCCATGGGCAAGTACCACCCCGACTGGGCTGTGGCCTTCCGCGAAGGCAGCGGCGTGAAACACGTCTATTTCGTGGCAGAGACGAAGGGCAACGACATCGAGGCTTCGCAACTCCGCGGTTCCGAAGATGCTACGATTGAGTGCGCCCGCCGTCACTTTGCCGCCATTAGCACGGGCGAAGTGGTGTACAGCGTGGTGAAGACTTACCAAGACTTATACAACGCAGTGATGAAATGACGCCAACCCTAAAAATCCTTGTCATTTCCGAAACATTTTGTACTTTTGCACCGCCAAAAAAAACGGTGTTGGCGCGCTTTCGGTTGGCTACAGCTTTCTGTAACTTATTGGCAACGAGCCGAGTTAGTCTAAAAAATAACAGCTTTATGTGGAAATTTTATGCACTTCTTTCTGCTCTTTTTGCAGCCCTTACAGCGCTCTTTGCCAAGGTTGGCGTCAAGGACATCAATTCCGACCTTGCCACCGCTATCCGCACTGCCATCATCCTCCTCATCACTTGGGGCATTGTTCTGGCGGGCAGGCATGCCGGCGGCATAAAGACCATCCCCGCCCACACTTGGCTCTTTCTGCTGCTCTCGGGGGCGGCAACGGGGCTCTCCTGGCTTTTCTATTTCAAGGCGTTGCAGCTTGGTCCCGTTTCCCGCGTGGCCCCCGTTGACAAGCTTAGCGTGGTGCTCACCATCTGCCTCTCCTTTCTCTTCCTTCGCGAGCCCGTCAACGCCAAGGTTGTCGTTGGGGCGCTACTGATAACGGCAGGCAGCATCGTTATGCTTTACAAATAATCCAAGCCTAGATCAGCCGTTTTCCCCCGCCGGAAAGCATACCGCAAAAATCAATCAAAAAGCTATATAATCCTATGAGTCTTATCAAATCTATTTCGGGCATACGTGGCACTATCGGCGGCAAGCCGGGCGACGGCCTAAGCCCCGTTGATGTGGTCAAGTTCACCACAGCCTTTGGCACTTTCCTCCAGCGCCGCAACCAAGAGGGCAAGCGCCTTTCTTTGGTCGTTGGCCGCGATGCGCGTCTCTCTGGTGATATGGTCGACCGCCTGGTGGTAGCCACCCTGCAGGGCATGGGCATTGATGTTGTCGAAACAGGCCTTTCCACCACCCCCACAACCGAGATGACGGTTATCGACCAACACGCCGATGGCGGCATCATCATCACCGCCTCCCACAACCCCAAGCACTGGAACGCCCTCAAGCTCCTTAACGCCCGCGGCGAGTTCATCGACGCCCAAGAAGGGGCCGAAGTGATAGCCATTGCGCAGAACGACGACTTTGCCTACGCCGATGTCGACACCCTCGGTCAGGTCCACAATCTCCCCGACACCATCGACCACCACATCCAGCGCGTCCTCGCCCTTAAGCTCGTGGATGCGCAGGCCATCGGGCGGGCAGGCTTCCGCGTGGCTGTGGATGCGGTCAACTCCACTGGCGGCATTGCCATCCCTCGTCTGTTGCGTGCATTGGGCGTTAACGATGTGGTGGAGCTCAACTGCCAGCCTACGGGCCAATTCGCCCACAACCCCGAGCCTATCCCGCAAAACCTCTCCCAAATAGCCCATACTGTTGTTGAGCAGCACTGCGACCTGGGTATTGTTGTCGACCCCGATGTCGACCGCCTTGCCCTGGTGTGCGAAAACGGCGAGATGTTCGGCGAAGAGTATACCCTTGTTAGCGTGGCGGACTATGTGCTGCAGCACACCCCTGGCAACACCGTCTCAAACCTGTCCTCCTCCCGCGCCTTGCGCGATATCACCTGCCGTTACCCCGGTTGCCAGTATGCCGCTAGTGCTGTGGGCGAGGTGAATGTCACCACCTTGATGCGTCGGAGCGGTGCCGTCATTGGTGGCGAAGGCAATGGCGGGGTCATCTACCCCGAGTTGCACTATGGCCGCGATGCCCTCGTGGGCGTGGCACTGTTCCTTTCCCTGTTAGCCAAGAAAGGCCTTAAGGTGAGCCAACTGCGCCAAACTTACCCCGACTATGTTATCAGCAAAAACCGCGTTGACCTCTCCCCAGAGATGGACGTGGACGCCCTGCTGAAGAAGGTTGCCGACAAATACCGCGCCACACCTCTGTGTCAAGTCAGCACCATCGACGGTGTAAAGATTGACTTTGCCGATGGCTGGGTGCACCTGCGCAAGAGCAACACCGAGCCCATCATACGCATCTACAGCGAAGCCCACACCCAGGGGCGCGCCGACGATCTGGCGCGGCAGGTCATGGCCGAAATCTAGGTCCGCAATTCCAGGGCACAAAAAAAGCAGGGGCAGACGACGCGCTGTAGCGTCTTCTGCCCCTTCGCTTTGTATGCTTGGAGTCGCCTTACTGCCAGTGGCGCGCACCGGCTATGGCTTCCCCGCCCTGGGTGGGCTTGCCTCGGTGGCACTGCCTCACCGCTCGGGTGCGCATATCCACACTATCAAGTATATCCAAAAGCCCACGCTGCCAAAGAACAGGGCTATCAGAAAAAGAATGCGCATCACCGTTGCATCCACTCCCAGGTATTCGGCAAGGCCACTGCACACTCCGGCAATTCGCTTGTCCTTGGAGTTGCGGTAAAGTTTTTTGGGGTTTGGTACTTCCGACATGGTTATCTTGTTTTTTTGCTTGTTTGCTATACTATTATTTTGCTGTTGCCCTTTTGGGGCGCTGTGCCCACGCAAAGGCGCTTGTTGGGTTTGATGCACGCGCCGCGCACCTTGCAGTGGGGGAGGGGAGGGGCTATATCAGCCCACGGTCCTTGAGCAATGGGGTAACGCTCGGCTCCTTGCCTCGGAACTGTAGGTACAGCTTCATCGGTTCCACCGTGTTGCCGCTCTCTAGCAGGTGGCGGAATTTCTTGGCCAGTGCGGGGTTATATAGGTCGCCGCTCTCCACAAAAGCTGCAAAGGCATCGTGGTCGAGTATGGCAGTCCAGGTGTAGCTGTAGTAGCCTGCATCGTAGCCCGTGGTAAAGATATGCTGGAAGTAGGGGCTCTTGTAGCGGCTGATAATTTCGGGGATAAGGCCTATCCGCTCGAGGTGCTCCTGCTCAAAGGCGTTGGCATCGATATGCTGCTTTTGAGTGATGCTGTGGTAGTCCATGTCCAGCAGCGAGGCCGCCAAAAGCTCGGTATTGATAAAGCCCTGCCCGTAGGTTTGGGCGGCGGCTATTTTGGCGATGAGGGCATCGGGTATGGGCTCCCCGCTTTGGTAATGCCGTGCGTAGCTCTTCATCACCTGTGGGTTGCGACACCAGTTCTCCATGATCTGCGAGGGCAGCTCCACAAAGTCGCGCGGCACATTGGTCCCTGCCAGGGAGGGATAGTGGCACTTGCTCAGCAACCCGTGAAGGGCATGCCCAAACTCGTGGAAGAGCGTCTCGCTCTCGTCGAAGTTCAGCAACGAGGGCTTTCCTCCGCTAGGCTTGGTAAAGTTGCACACCACTTGAATAATTGGTATCACATTCTCGCCCTCTCGGTTCACCTGCTGCCCGCGGAACTCGGTCATCCATGCGCCGCTGCGTTTGCTTGCCCGGGGGAAGAAGTCCATGTACAGGATGCCTATCACACGCCCGCTGTCGACAATCTCATAGGCGTGCGCCTCCTTGTCGTAGGTTGGCAGGTCGGGGTTCTCGCGGAAGCTCAGCCCATAGAGCTTGCCCGCTGTAGCAAAGGCCCCCTCGCGCACGTTCTCTAGCGAGAAATAGGGCCGTACCACGCTGTCCTCGAGCTCGTATCGCTCTTTGCGCAACTTCTCGCTGTAGTAGCGCCAGTCCCACGGTTCAAGCTTTGCCGACGGGTCGTCGGCCTTGATCATCTTTTTGTATTCTGCCGCCTCTTCCTTGGCTTTGGCCAGGGCGGGCGTCCATATTTCCATCAGGCACTTGGTCACATTCTGCGGGTTCTTAGCCAAGCAGTCCTCTAGCACGTAGTCGGCATGGCTGGCGTATCCTAGAATGTTCGCCCGTTCAAGGCGTAGGTTGGTCAGCGTGTCGATTATCCCGGTGTTGTCGTATTCTCCTCCGTTGCATCGGCTGCTGTAGGCCTCCCACATCTGCTTGCGCAGGTTGCGGTCCTCGCAGTTCTGCATAAAAGGCTCCCAGCTGGGCATGTTCAGTTCAAAAACCAGCTTGCCGCGCGTTGACTCATCGGCGTCCGCCACCTCCCGTGCAGCCCGTATCTGGTCCGCCGTAAGCCCCGCCGGGGCGGTGTCCAACACTAGCTTGTAGGCATTGGTGGCCTTGAGCACATTCTGCGCAAAACGCAGCGTCAGCGTGGCTATCTGCTCGTTGAGTTCTCTGAAGCGCGCTTGCTGTTGCTCGGGCACGTTGGCCCCCGAGCGCACAAAGCCTTTGTACGTTTCCTCCAATAGCCGCATCTGCTCGCCCGTCAGCCCCAAACTCTCGCGTTGCTGGTAAACCGCCTTCACTCGCTCAAAAAGTTTGCCATTGAGCGCTATGTTGTCGCTGTGTGCCGTCAGCTTTGGCGTCACCTCCTCTGCAATGGCCTCCATCTCGGGGCTGTTCTCGCACTCGCTCAGGTTAAAGAATACCCCACTTACTGTGTTCAGCAACTCTCCCGAATACTCGTAGGCTTCTATCGTGTTGGCAAAGGTTGGCGCTTCGCTGTTGTTCGCTATCGCCTCTATTTCCTCCTTTTGCCGTTTCATGCCCTCTTCAAAGGCTGGCAGGTAATGCTCCGTCTTTATCCGGGCAAAATCGGGGATTTCATACGGCGTCCCCCATTTCTCAAAGAAAGGATTTTCCATAGTTTTTTTGCATCCTGTGCCCATCAGCGTCAACGCTGCCAGGCTCAGCGTCATCATGCTTGTTTTGGTTCTCATATCGTTTCGTTTTTGCTATTCTTTTTTCGTGCCCTCGACACCGCATATCGCCGTAAGCACACCCTCCAGGCTTGCCTCCCCAAGTTTCTTGGCCTCTATCACGTTATTTTCGTTTATTAGGTATATCTGCGGCGTGGACTGGATGTCGTACACGTCGTGCCAATCCACATTGGCCTCCCCACCGTCGAGGCTCAACCAGTGTATGCTCCGCATTCCGTGTTCGGCCATAAACTCCTTCCACTCCTTCCGGCTTTTGTCGTCGGGGTCGCTTAGGATGGTAAAGGCGCACAGGTTGTACTGCTGCTGGTATTTGTCGAATATCCGGTATATCTCTGGGATGATATGCTGGCAGTGGCCGCAGTTGGGCGACCAGAATATCAGCAACTTCCACTTATAGGGCATCGCATGTAGCGAATGCGGCACATGCAGCGTGTCGTAGAGTATCAGCTCCGGCGCTTCGCGCCCCACCAGCAGCCGCTCCCACTTGGCAGCTCGGCGGCTCTCCTTCTCTATCGAGCTCGGCGTGGTCCACCAGTTGTCCTCCGAGGCATAGTATTTCTGCACCAAGTGCACATATATCTCGTCATACACCATCACCTTGCTTTGCAGGTACTTCTGCGTTAGACTCACCACTAGGTATTGGAACACCTTTGGCGCCTGCTTTGCCCTATCAAGCATCGGGTCCATATACTGTATCACCGTCTGCGGCGGAGCGTAGCGCAGCACGTTGTCAAAAAAGCCCATCACCCTGTCGTAGAACACCGCGCGCGGCGTGTTCAGTATCGCCTCTTCCTCCAGTGGCATGTTGTCGAAATAGTGCGCTAGGAAGTAGTCGCGCCGCTGCAGTTCGCTCAGCGTGTCGCCCTTTTCGTCCACCACTGGCGGTGCCACGTCCTTGGTGGCAAGCATCATCTTGGCTAGGAACATCCCTGCACCCCGTTCGGCGTAACGCACCTTCACACTGTCCAGCCTCCTTAGCTCCTTGCGGTAATATCCCGCGTATTTGGCCGAATCCGTCAGCATCCGCTGGCGCTCCATCTCGGCGGCTATGGTGTCCTCGGCACGGTGAAAGTCGTAGAAAAAACTGTTCTGACGGCTTCCCTTCACCTTCATGCAGCAGCTCCAGTCGCGCTGCTCGGTCTCAAACTCAAAAAATGGTTGCTCGCCGTATACCACAAAGTCGACATACCGCCCCTGCGCGTTGGCTATAAAATATAGCCCCTCTGGCAAGGTGCTCGTGCGGCTGGCAAACACAAAGCGCCCACGCTTATCGCGATAGGCTGTGTCCAGAACCTGATTTCCCCGCCCGTAGTAATGGCCCAGCATCAGCATTGTGTCCGTTCCTTTCTCTATCTTGAGCGTAATTTCGTAGCCCGCCCTTTTGCGCGCCTCAGCCGTTTGTGCCAGCAATAGCGCCAGCAATGCCATCAATAGCGCCTTGTAGTATCCTTTTGCCATGCAACACTTTCTCCGTAATATCATATCAACTTTCATTAACGCCTCTGCACCCCTTTATATTGTGTCCTCGCACCAAAAAAAACAGGCGCCCTACACAAGTTCAGCGCCCGTACTAAGTATGGCTTGTTCGATGCTATGGCGAAGGGGGGGACTGCTTGCAACACCCGCTCGCGCAACTCCGCAAGAAGGGTGAGTGGGGCAAGGAGGGTGAGGCGGCGGCAATGGAAACGCGGTTGCGCAGTTTTTTTGGGGGGGGAAAAAAAAGCGGCTCAGGTGCTGATGAGTAGCCAGAAGATTCCTAGACCGAGGTAGTTGCCCACCATATAGCCCAACAACCCGATGGTGATGCCAAGGATGACAATGTCCTTGTTGCCAAGCAAGGCGGCTACCAACGGCACAAAAGGAGGTGAATTGATAAGGGCTACGCTGGTGACCAAGGTAGTGTCGGCATCGAGTTTAAGCAAGCGGGAAAAGATTATTTGCAGCAGCAGCGAGCCGAAGATAATAAAGAGGATGTACCACAAGATGCTGAGGCTACCAGATAGGTTCATCTGCCGCACATCGCAGGCATTGGCGATGCTGAAACAAAAGACGTAGACGAAGTATAGACCTAGGGAGAAAGCACTAGTTTGGCGATTTTGCTGTTCGGCGATGCGGTTGATTTTGCGCACAGCGGGGAGGAAGGAGGCGCCGATGGCAAGGGTGGTGAGGGTAAGGATGAGTACGGGTGTGGAGAGATTGTGGGGTAGTAGGGTGGAGACGAAATAGGAAACCGCAGCAATTAGGAGTGTGATTGCTAGCGGGATGAATATTTCCGCCAGTAGGTTCTTCGAAACTTTGAGAGGCTGAGGATCGGAAGCCTTTTGTGGGCTAGGGAGGCTAGCAACGGGGGCGGGGAGGAGCGTGCGGAACACGGGCTTGCCCAGGCAGATGACAAAGACCAAGTAGAGCCCGGTAGCAATCAGGTCGTAGGAGGTAACAAAGAGATAGGTTTCGGGGTCCATGCCAACCCCTTGGGCAATGGCACCCATATTGGGGATGCCGCCAGTGTAGATGCCGGCAGCAACGGCGCTGACCTGGGCAAACTTTTGCGCGTCGTATTGGCCACGGAAGAGGAAAAAACCCGCAGCGATGGCTATCAGCACGGCCGCGATGCCACTGAAAAGGGCTTTCAGTGCCTTGCCGGTGGACCAATGGGACAAACTGCAACAGACAAGCATCAGCGGGATGGCTAGCGGGATGCATAGGTTGCCAATGGTGTTGCCAATGGAGAGTAGCTCGCCGCCTTGGATCCATGGGGTAAGATTGGCCACGGCCAGCCCGATAAGATAGAGCACTGACAT
Organism: uncultured Bacteroidaceae bacterium; assembly: GCA_964483145.1. Classification (GTDB taxonomy): domain Bacteria; phylum Bacteroidota; class Bacteroidia; order Bacteroidales; family P3; genus Colimorpha. The sequence continues at coordinate 28,048 of CAZAAK010000013.1, read as the reverse complement.
GGGGCTCACGCGGTCGATCCAACGCCAACGTCGGGCCAAGAGCATGAGGGCGGCAGGGGTGCCAAGGAGGTAGAATATGTATAGTACTGTATTGATAACAAAAGTTTTGAGGTGAATAAGAGTGTCGTTTTACGGCCGAGGGATGAGGGTGTGTAGCTAGGCTTGGTGCTGCAAGGTTTCTTCCAACTCCTGCTTGAGGTAGAAGGCTGTGTCGTTGCCGGGTTGCCGTGCCAAATCCTCGGGAGTGCCTTCGAAGACGATTTGCCCGCCCCGCCGGCCGCCATCGGGTCCCATGTCGACAATCCAATCGGCCACCTTTATCACGTCCATGTTGTGTTCGATTACTAGCACACTGTTGCCGCGGTCCACCAAGCGTTGGAGCACTTCGAGTAGCACACGGATGTCCTCGAAATGCAGGCCTGTGGTGGGCTCGTCCAAGATATAGAGTGTGTTGCCGGTTTCGGGGCGGGCGAGTTCTGCAGCCAACTTGATGCGTTGTGCTTCGCCACCGCTGAGGGTGGTGGACTGCTGGCCCAAGGTGATGTAGCCCAGCCCTACTTCCTGAATGGTCTTGAGCTTGCGGTAGATTTTGGGGTAAGGCTCGAAAAACTCGACAGCCTCGTTCACGGTCATTTCCAAGACATCCGCGATGCTTTTTCCCTTATACCTGATTTCCAGGGTTTCGCGGTTGTATCGCTTGCCATTGCAGACCTCGCAGTTGACATACACATCGGGCAGGAAATTCATCTCGATTGTGCGCACCCCCGTGCCCTTGCAATTCTCGCATCTACCTCCTTTGACGTTAAAGGAGAACCTGCCGGATTTGTAGCCACGGATTCTGGCGCTTGGCAGTTGGGTGAAGAGGTTGCGGATTTCGTCGAAGACGCCCGCATAGGTGGCGGGATTGCTTCGCGGGGTGCGGCCGATAGGCGATTGGTCGATTTCGATGACCTTGTCGATATGGTCGATGCCGTCGACCGATTTATACGGCAACGGGGCTTTTTGCGCATGGAAGAAATAGCGGTTGAGGATAGGGTGGAGCGTTTCGTTGATAAGGCTTGACTTGCCGCTACCGCTAACGCCTGTCACACACACAAACCGGCGCAAAGGCAGACGGAAGGTGACGTTCTTGAGATTATTGCCCGTAGCCCCGGAAACGACTAGCCACTCGCACCCCTCAACAGGTCGGCGTTGGGGGATGGGGATGTCCTTGATGCGGCGCAAATAGTCGAGAGTGAGCGTGTGGCAGGGGGTGGAGAGGAGTTGGTTGTGGTCGCCCTGAAAAATTACCTTGCCCCCATGCACGCCTGCTCCGGGGCCGATATCCACCACATAGTCGGCGCTGAGCATCATGTCGCGGTCGTGCTCAACCACAATGACGCTGTTGCCCAAATCCCGAAGACTCATTAGCGAGTTGATTAGCCGTTGATTGTCGCGCTGATGCAGGCCGATACTGGGTTCGTCGAGGATATAGAGTACATTCACCAGGCGGGCGCCTATCTGCGTGGCCAGACGTATGCGTTGCGACTCGCCGCCCGAAAGGCTACCGCTACTACGGTCAAGCGAAAGGTAGCCGATGCCCACATCTATCATGAACTGAGTGCGGCTGAGTATCTCACGCAGAATCTCGTGCGCCACGGCCCGTTGCTGCTCTCCCAGCCGCTCCTCTAGCGAGGAGAACCGTTGGTAAAGTTCTGTAAGGTCGAGGTTTGCCATCTCGCCAATATGCATGCCGTCTACCTTAAAGGATAGGCTTTCCTTTTTCAGACGATAGCCATGGCACTCGGGGCAGGGGATGGTGTTCATAAAACTCGAGGCCCATTTCTGCAGGGCAGCGGAACTCTCGTCGGAGGCCATCTGGAGGATGTAGCCAACAATGCCCTGGAAACTGCTGCCGTGGCTGATTTGGTAAGCATCTTCCATACCGGTGAAGTCGCTGGTGCCGTAGAGGATAGTGTTCAAGGCGTCTTCGGAGAAGGATTCCACGGGGTCGTCGATGCTGAAATGGTAGTACGCCCCGAGATCTTCCAATTTGCGGTAGAAATAGTTGGTGGGGCTATATTTGCCCAAAACCTCGAAAGCACCCTCGCGGATGCTTTTCTTGGGGTCGGGGATTAGCTTATGGATGTCGATTTGAGCGATTTGCCCCAACCCGTTGCATTTGGGGCACGCCCCATAGGGCGAGTTGAACGAGAAGGTGTTGGGCTCGGGCTCGGGATAGGAAAGGCCTGTGGTGGGGTCCATGAGCAGGCGGCTGAAGAAAGCCGGTTTGCAGTCCGGAGCCGTGGGAGAGGACACCGGCTGGTTTTCCAAAATCATCAGCACGCCTTTGCCCTGTTTGAAGGCGGTTCGGACGGCTTCCTTCAGGCGGACGGTATTCTTGCCCACCCGCACGCGGTCGATGACCAATTCGATGTCGTGGACTTTGTATCGGTCCACCTGCATGTTGTAGGAGAGTTCCCTGATTTGTCCGTCCACCCGCACCCGCAGGAAACCTTTTTTTGCCACTTGAGCAAAAAGCTCGCGGTAGTGCCCCTTGCGGCCTTTCACCAGCGGGGCTAGAATCATGATGTCCTTGTCGCGGTACTTTTCCACAATGAGCTCGATAATCTGCTGCTCGGTGTATTTGACCATTTTTTCGCCACTGAGGTGGGAGTAGGCGGTGCCGATGCGGGCATAAAGGAGACGGATAAAATCGTAGATTTCGGTGACCGTGCCGACGGTGGAACGCGGATTTTTGTTGGTGGTTTTCTGTTCGATGGAGATAACGGGGCTCAAGCCATTGATGCAGTCGACATCTGGGCGCTCGATGTTGCCGATAAAATGGCGGGCGTAGGCCGAGAAAGTTTCCATGTAGCGGCGCTGACCTTCGGCATAAATAGTGTCGAAAGCCAAGCTGGACTTGCCACTACCGCTGAGCCCAGTGAAGACCACAAGAGCATTGCGGGGGATGTCGATATCCACGTTTTGCAGGTTGTGTTCACGGGCTCCAAGAATTTCTATTTTTGCCATAGGTGCAGAGAGAGGAGATGTCCTAGCGGAATCGATTTAGAGACAGGTAATTAGGCGTGTGTCCTTCCGCCCAGCGGTGATGTGTTTGAACAACAAGCCCTTTTCGGAGGGTAGCTCAATGGAGTAGCTTTGGCCCGCCTTGTTTTTGAGGTTGTCGGTCTGCAGCCAAGGGTTGAGCGTGCGCAACATTTTGTAAGTGGTATTGTTCTGCCGGGCGAACTGGTAGAGGTCGACATTTTGCCCGGAAAGGGTGACGGTGCGGGTAGGTATGACGGGGTAGGTGTCGCATCGGCGGACGAAATAGCCGTATTGCTGCGGGTTTTGCATAATCTGCTTCATGGCCAAGATGCGGTAGACGTATCGTGCGGTCTCGCTATTGAGGCGGAGGTCGTAGTAGTTGTCGGTGCCTTGGCTGGCCATGCGTTTAGATAGGCCGTTGGGACCGCAATTGTAGGCCGCTGCTGCCGCTGCCCAACTGTGAAAGCGGTTGTATAGCACATGCAGGTAGCGGCATGCAGCCTCGGTAGCGGCTGGCAGATTGTTGCGCATGTCCACATCATCGTTGATGCTTAGGCCGTATTGTTTGCCCGTTTCGGGGATAAACTGCCAGAAGCCCTGTGCCTTGGCAGGCGAGGTGGCATTGGTTAGCCCGCTCTCGATTACGCAGAGGTACTTCATGTCCTGGGGGATGTTGTGCTTCTTTAAAATGGGTTCGATGACAGGGAAGTAGCGGGCAGCCCGTTTGAAGTAGAGCAACATGCTCGATTGCCGGTACATATTGACGATGAGTTCGTTGTCCAATGCTTCCCGAACATAGTAGGTTTCAAGAGGGACGCTCTCGCCACAGAAAGACATTGTGTCGGGCACTACGGGAGCGTAGACGCGGTAGTCGTGCATAATGGCCTGTGCCTGCAAGGCATCGCTGTCCTCTTTCGGTGAGGCGAAAATAAAGATTTCTCCGGCGAGGGCCAACGAAGACAAAACGATGGCAACAATGGACAATTTCTTCATATTCACGAGGTGTGTAATCGAGTTGTTACAATCCTAAGTTTTTGGGCCGAGGCAGTGCCTAACAATTTCTTCGGCCACCTGCCCCTTGGACAGCAGAGGGGTGGCATGGGTGGCGCCGTTGCGACCAAGAATGGTGACGCGGTTGGTGTCGACTCCAAAACCAGCACCTGCATCGCGCAAGGAATTCAGTACGATGTAGTCGAGGTTCTTCTTTTGCAGTTTTTGGCGGGCATTTGCCAACTCGTTGTCGGTCTCCAACGCAAAACCGACCAATGTCTGCTGGTCGGTTTTCATGGAGCCGAGGGTGGCTAGGATGTCCAGATTCTGCACCAAGGTAAGGGTCAAGCCTTCGGACCCTTGTTTTTTGAGCTTGTGATTGGCGGTATGCTCGGGGCGGTAGTCGGCCACGGCAGCCGAAAGTATGGCGGCTTGAGAGGCGGGGAAGAGAGCCGTGGCGGCTTCGAACATCTGGCGGGCGCTCTCAATGTCGGTGCGGTGGATGTTGGGGTGGCTGATGTTTAGTGCAGTGGGACCTGTCACCAACTCCACCTGTGCTCCGTGACCGGCCAGCGCCTGCGCCAAAGCAAAACCCATCTTGCCGGAGGAGTAGTTGCCAATGAAACGCACCGAGTCGATGCGCTCGTAGGTAGGGCCGGCGGTGACTAGCACTTTCTGGCCGCGAAGGTCGGGAGCGGAAGTTGCGGCCAATAGCGCTTGCACGATTTGCTCGGGTTCGGCCATGCGCCCAGCCCCAGACGCGCCGCAAGCCAATTCACCGCAAGTGGGCTCGATGATGCGAACCCCGACGCTACGGAGATACTGCACATTACGTTGCACAGCAGGGCACTCCCACATCTGCGTATTCATGGCAGGGGCCAAAAAAACAGGCCCACGCATGAAGGAGAGCAACAAGGTGCTTAACGCATCGTCGCCGATGCCAGAAGCCATCTTGCCTATGATGTTGGCACTAGCTGGGGCCACCACCATCGCCTCACCCCAATCTTTGAGGGCGATATGCTCGGTGGTGTGGCTATTGTTGTTGTCGAAAAGGTCGGCATAGATTTTGTTGCCCGACACAGTTTGCAGTGTCAGCGGGGTAACAAACTGTAGCGCGTGATGGGTGGTGACACATCTAACCTCGTGACCAGCCTTTCGCAATTGACGCACCAAAAGTGGAGCCTTGTAGGCTGCTATGCCGCCCGTTATGCCAACGAGGATTCTCATACCGAAGACTTATTGTTTGTCTGCAATCATCTCGTTTTCCATTTCTTCCATTTTCTGCTGCTCCTGGTCTTCCTTGGCGGGGTTGCGGTAGTAGAGCTCGTGGTTGAGATATTCCTCGGTGGCTACCAAAACGGGTTTTGGCATTCTCTCAAAGCGGCGCACCAACTCCACCTGCTCGCGGTTCTCGAAGTACTCGTCCAAGCCATCGTTATTATTGGCAAATTCCTCAATCTTCTTGTGGAGTTCCCTTTTCTCGTCGGAGGAAATTTGGTTGGCTCTCTTGGTCAGTACGGCAACGGTTTCGTAGATGTTGCCGGTCATCTGACTGAACTCGGCGGTGTTGCGGGTGATGGTGGTGTCGACAATTTTTTTCTTGTTCTCTTCCATTGTATGATGATTAATTCTGTTTCGTAAATCGGCCAAAGGTGGTGTTAGTAAATCGGCCAAGGGCTATGGCAAAACTCTGCACCACGCATGGTGTGGGGGACTCATTTGCCGGCCTGCTCCAAAGCGGCGATGGCGGCTTTGGCCTTGGTATAGTAGTTCTGGGCCTGGCTGAGGTATTTGGAGTTGTGGAAAAAGGTGCTGAAGCTATCGAAATCGTTGATAACCTGCTGCAGGCGTTCCTTCATCTTGGACTCCTGGCTGTTGATGCCATATTCGTAGCCGCTGGAGAGCATATAGAACATTGCTTGCTCCTTATAGGGCGAGTCGGGGTAATTGTCCAAAAAGGCCCGTAACGAGACATAGGCGGCATTGTAGTTTTCGGTAAGGTAATAGCCGTAGGCAATTTCGTACTCCTTGCGCATCAACTTGCCACGCAACTCGTCGAGGTGGGTGTTGATTTCGGGGATATGGAGGCTGTTGGGGTAGCGGTCGACAAAGGATTCGTATGCCTCAATGGCCTCTTTGGTGGTCCGTTGGTCGAGGTAATAGTCGGGCGACTCGTGGTATTTGCAATCGGCAGCTAAATAGAGGGCTTCTTCGGCACGCTCGCTATAGGGGTAACGCTTAAAGAAATTGCGGAACTGGTAGCCGGCAGAATAGTAGTCCTTCTCGGCCAAAAGAGCCTTGCCGTAGTACCAAGCAATGTTCTCGGCGTTATCCTTGCCATGGTAGTGCATGACAAGATTTTCGAGCAACTGAATGGCGCGGGAGTAACTCCCTTCGTTGTAGTATTCGATTGCCGCTTTGTATTTTGCATCGAAATCGGTGCCTTTGACCAATTTGTCGTACCCGTTGCAACTAACTAACAGAGTTGCCAATAGGAGTGAAAATCCAATTTTAGTCACAAGTCTCATAGCTTGCAAAAATACATCTTTTTTCGCAAATACTGCTTTTTTTGTAATTATTATTGGTTGCTGGAACCTTCGACGCTAGCCTCCCACACATCCCTCAGGATGCGCCACTTGGGCCGGCACTGCGATGCGAGGTTTCCAATGAAATGCTGCCTGCAACCTTGCTGTCAAAGGCACGAGTCAACGTATAGCAAGGGTGGCTATAACCGCCCCCACTCGGGCCAAGCTGGAGCAAGGCCCTAGCATAACCAAAGGTATTTCGGAGCTTTGCGTAAGTGGAGGACGGGCGCCACAGCAGGGTGGCCGAAAAAGGCAGATGCCAAACAGGCAGGTAGGGCCATAGTGCAAGGATTGCTCGGGGTATGATATTTATATATTGCGGACAAAAAAACGTTATTCAAATTTTTGTTCGTATATTTGCCCCCCGATAAAGAGATAAAGAGCATGGACACTATCATCATCTTAGACTTTGGTTCTCAGTACACTCAGCTGATTGCCCGTAAGATTAGAGAACTCAACATTTATTGCGAAATCCACCCCTTTGACAAGATTCCGGCACTGACTTCTGATGTCAAGGGCGTTGTTTTTTCGGGTAGTCCATTTAGCTGCAATGCCGCGGATGCCCCAGTGCCCGATATGGCCCACATCAAAGGTCGTCTGCCTTTGCTAGCCATCTGCTACGGAGCCCAATATTTAGCCAAATATGGCGGGGGCAGCGTCCAGCAGAGCAAAGTCCGCGAGTATGGCCGCGCCAACCTTCAGTATATAGACGGCACTAGCCCGCTGATGAAAGGTATTGCTCAGGGGAGCCAGGTATGGATGAGCCATGGCGACACCATCGAGCGCTTGCCCGAGGGGTATCACGTCATCTGCTCTACCGGTAGCGTTAAGGCAGCAGGCTATCAGATTGAGGGCGAGCCCACTTATGCCATCCAGTTCCACCCCGAAGTACATCATTCGACCGATGGCCTCACCCTACTTAAAAATTTTGCGGTGGATATTTGCGGATGCGACCAGTCGTGGACGCCGCAGTCCTTCATCGAAACCACTGTCCAAGAACTGCGTGCCAAGGTAGGTTCCGACAAGGTGGTGCTGGGTCTGTCGGGCGGTGTCGACTCCACGGTTGCCGCAGTGTTGCTCAATCGTGCCATTGGTCATCAGCTTCACTGCATTTTTGTCGACAACGGTTTGTTGCGCAAGAACGAGTTCGAAAACGTCTTGGAATCGTACCGTGATATGGGATTGAATGTCAAAGGTGTGGATGCTAAGGAACGTTTTTACAGCGTGCTTGCCGGCGTAACAGACCCCGAAAAGAAACGCAAGGCCATTGGCAAGACCTTCATCGACGTCTTCGATGCCGAGGCAAAGCTTATCTCCGATGCCAAGTGGCTCGGTCAAGGCACTATATACCCCGATGTCATTGAGTCCAGTTCGGTCAAAGGGCCGTCGCAGACCATCAAGTCGCACCACAACGTGGGAGGCTTGCCAGAGTATATGAAGTTGCAATTGGTGGAACCCCTCCGCAGCCTGTTCAAGGACGAGGTGCGCCGCGTAGGGCGTCAGTTGGGCATCAAGCAAGAGCTCATCGGGCGGCATCCTTTCCCTGGTCCCGGCCTTGCCATTCGCATACTGAGCGACGTCACTCCAGAGAAGGTGCGTATCCTTCAGGAGGTTGACGATATTTTTGTTCAGGGTCTGCGCGACAGTGGGCTTTACGACAAGGTTTGGCAAGCCGGATGCATGCTCTTGCCTGTGCAGTCGGTTGGTGTGATGGGTGACGAGCGCACCTATGAGAGTGTTGTGGCGTTGCGTGCTGTGGAATCGGTTGACGGCATGACTGCCGACTGGAGCCACTTGCCGTACGACTTTCTTGCCAAAGTCTCCAACGACATCATCAACCGCGTCAAGGGTGTCAACCGTGTGGTTTACGACATCAGTTCCAAACCCCCAGCAACTATCGAATGGGAGTAAAACCGAAAAAAAGAAATCATGATAAAAAGAACGTCTATACTACTCTTTTTGTTGACATTGGTTGCGTTCGCGTGGGCGCAGATGCCCGGAGGCGCAAGCGTGGAGGTGTCGCATAAGACCCAGGTGGTCAATGGCAGACGCTATTTTATCCATATCGTCGACCGGGGTCAAACGGTTTATGCCATCTCAAGGGCCTACGGTTTGAAGGAGGTGGAGGCTGTCACCAAAAAGGACATCCATTTTTTGCAGGTAGGCGACACGGTGTGGTTGCCCTGCAAAGGCCAGAAGCTCTCCGACGGCACTACAGCACCACCAGCTACGGGTCAAATGTCGCAAGCCACGGCCACATTGGGCGTTGGCACCAATGCCAAAACGGCTACCACTCGCAACTCCTCAGCCAATAAACAAAGCGATGAGCCGATAGGCGCTGTGGCCACCATACGGCCGCGCGTCAACCCGCAAAGCATTGTGGTGTCGTTAATGATGCCCCTCAATCTCAGTCAGATGGACAAAATCTCCACCACCAAGTTCGATGTCGAGCAACGTGGCAAGACAACATATAAGAGTTTGGAATTTATTCAGTTCTACGAAGGGCTTCTGCTAGGGTTGGAGAAGTTGGAAGCGCAGGGCTACAATGTCACGCTGAACGTGGTGGATGTGGAGGGCACGACCGATGAAGATGTGGAGCGCGCTTTCAACAGCCATAATGTGGCCCAGTCCGACCTGCTCATTGCCATGCTCACCCGCCAACCTTTCCAAAAGGCCGCTCAACTGGCCCGCGATGCTCAGCTGTTTATTGTCAACCCAGTGGCCGACCGCCCCGAGATTGTCAAGGATAACCCCTATGTGTTCAAGTGCATGCCTTCCTATGAGGCGTATGCTAGGCGCACGGTGCAAGCTATAGAGGTTCTGCACCCTGGTTTGCCCATCTTCATCGTCCATTCCAAAAGCAAGGGCGAGGCAGATGCCCTCGAGGCATTGACTGCCGAATTAGAGGCTCGTCCGGCCATGGCATACTCGCTCTACGACTGGTCTCAACCCACCAAGCTAACCAATGCCTTGAAGGCATCCAAGCGGGCTGTGGTCATCAGCATGTACGACCAGGACAAGTCCAAGAACCGCATTTATGTTTCGCAGTTGCTCAACAAGCTTTGCGCCCTCAAGTCGCAGGCTCCCTACCTTTATTCCTACGACGACTGGTCAACGCTCTACGGAGATATCGATTTTGCTCAGTTGCAGAGCCTTAACTACTCCACATTCTACCGCAATTGGCTTCCTGCCAACGACACTCAGCGGGATTTTATCAAACTTTTCAGCACCCGATACAGTACCGAGCCTACCGATGTCTATGCCGGCATGGCACACGATATCATCCTCTATTTCGTGTCAGGCATCCAGCAGAAGGGCACCGAGTTCTTCCGCTCCCCTATCATTGCCACACCACAGGGGATGAATTACCCACTGTCGTTCTCCCACACACGTGCCGACTGCGGCTATGAGAATCAGTATGCCATCCTATACCAAATGACCGACTTCCATTTTATCCCCGTCAAATGAAACAGACCACCCTTTGCAGAGAGTTCCGGCTGACGGGTATGGGGTTGCATATCGGGCGAACTGTCACGGTCACCGTGCGGCCAGAAAAACCCGACTACGGGATTGTTTTCCGCCGCACCGACCGCTTCAACATCGTCACTGTCCCTGCCTTAGCTACCAACATATCCGAAACAGCCCGCGGCACCACCATCGGTTCCGGCCGCTACCATGTCGCCACTATAGAGCACCTGATGTCGGCCTTGCACGGCTGCGGCATCGACAACGCTTTGATAGAACTCGACGGGGGCGAGGTGCCCATTCTGGACGGGTCGGCGCGCCCTTGGATACAGCAGATTACACGGGTGGGAATTCGGCAGCAGGATGCACTCCGAAAGGAATTTGTCTTCTCCGAACCAATTCATTTTGAGGTCAAAGAGACCGAATCGGTATTTGACGTAGAGCCCGCCGATGATTTTTCGGTCAGATGTGTGATCGATTTCCCCAAAAGCGTCATTGGGCGCCAAGAGGCCAATTTGGAGAACCTTTCGCAGTACGCCACCGAGATATCTATGTGCCGAACTTTCGTCTTTCTTGAGGAGATAGAGCCGCTACTTCACCTCAACCTCATCAAAGGCGGTAGCCTGGACAACGCCCTAGTGTTCGTAAACAAAGAGTTGCGCCCTAGGCAATTGCGCAGGCTCGAGCGCACTTTTCACAAGGATGCGTCGCAGATTAGGGTGCATGATGGCGTGCTCAACACCACAGAGCCCTACTTCCCCAACGAACCCGCCCGTCACAAATTGCTTGATTTTGTGGGCGATGTGCGATTGGTTGGAATGCACCTACAGGGGCATTTCTCGATATACAGGCCCGGTCACAAGGCCAATGCCGCTTTTAGCAGATTTCTAATTGAATACATTAAAAATAAAGATAGCAAATGATACAAAACGATATTCACCCCAATGCCAAGTTGGGCGAAAACGTCAAGGTGGGCAACTATACCACCATTTGTGATGATGTGGTCATTGGCGACGGCACCGTGATAGAACCCAATGTGGTTATCTACCCAGGAGCCCGCATCGGCAAAAATTGCCATATCTTCCCCGGGTCGGTCATTGCGGCCTTTCCTCAGGACTTGAAGTTTGCCGGAGAATACACCACTTGCGAGATTGGCGACAACAATGTTATCCGTGAATGTTGCACCATCAATCGCGGCACTTCGGCTTCGGGCCGCACGGTAGTGGGTAACGGCAACCTCATCATGGCCTATGTGCATATTGCCCACGACTGTGTTGTTGGCAACCACTGCGTTTTTGCCAACAACGCCACTTTGGCGGGCCACATCATTGTGGGCGACTATGTTATCTTGGGTGGCAAAACGGCGTGCCTTCAGTTTATCCATATCGGTTCGCACGCCATTACCGCAGGCGGCTCCCTAGTGGACAAGGACGTGCCCCCCTTCGTCAAAGCGGCACGCTATCCCATTTCTTTTGCCGGAGTCAACTCCTTGGGGCTTCAGCGCCGTGGATTCTCCCGCCAAACGATTAATAATATTGCCGACATCTATCGCTATGTATTCCAAAAAGGTCTCTCAATCAGCCAAGCTGTGGAGGAAATCAAAGAGCGTTACGGCAACACCGATGAAGGCAAGCAGGTGCTTAGCTTTATCGGTAGCGCCAACACGGGCCTGATGAAAGGCTACACATTCATGAAGAAAGGGGAACGATAAAATAAAAGATATATGAAAAAGTTTTTTGCGTTTTCAAGCCTGTTGCTGGTGATGGCAATTGTGGCTGGTTGTACGGAAAAACGTTGTGCTTGCACCACCGTCCGGGGCAACCATGAATATGTGTCGCACAGTTTGGAATCTTTAGAGGGCCATAGCGACTGCTCGGAACTCAACGCCGAGTGGATCTCCTCTATCGACAGCGCCACCATGCTCCTGAAAGAGTGTGTGCCCGAAGCAAACTGATGCCAGACCGCCCAGAAAAAACCTCCCCGCCGGATTCTTTTCCTGCAGGGAGGTAGTTTATTGCCCTAGGCTGAAGCAGATTTATTCCGAGAGCCAGCGGTAGAGAATTTCGATGGGGTGAACGGCGCGGATGCCTACCCCATCCAAGATTTGCTCCCGGCATGAGGTGCCAGGAGCGGCAATAATGGTGGGCCTAATCGAGCTCGGGCAGTCGGCAGAGACGTCCGGCTTTTCTTTTTTCAGCGCTTTTCGAATTGTTGGGAAGAGTACCATTTCGCCAATGGCAATGGATGTTTGGTAGTGCTCCTTCTCATAGCCGAAAGAACCTGCCATACCGCAACAGCCGCTGGGGATGACATGCAGCTCGCACCCCTTGAGCATTCGGAGCATGGCAGCGGTTTTTTCTATGCCCACCAACGATTTCTGGTGGCAGTGCCCGTGCAGCCACACTTCAAGAGCATCGGGGCGGAACTGATCCGCCGTGATGTTGCCGCGGGCCACTTCGCGCATAATAAATTCGTCATATAGTAGGCAGCTCTTGCCCAATTGCTGGGCTTGTTGTTTCATTGCGTCAGGCACTAGCTGGGGGTATTCGTCGCGGAACGATAGGATGCAACTGGGCTCAATGCCCACCAAAGGTGTCTCCTCCGAGACGACTTGGCTCAGCCGCCGCACATTCTTGGTCGCAAGCCGGCTGGCCAGCTGCAGGCAACCCTTGGAGATGGCCGCACGGCCGCTCTCTACGGTGCGGGGGATGACCACCTGATAACCCAGGGCGGTGAGCAATCGGGCAAAGACAAGTCCTAGTTCAGCTTCCTGCATGTTGGTAAATTCGTCGGCAAAAAGGTATACCTTGCCTTTCTCTTTTCGAGGCTTTAGATGGGCCGCTCTTACCTGCCTCTGCATGGTACGCCCGCAGAGGGTGGGGATGGACCGCTCCGGAGCAAAGGAAACAGCCTTTTTGATCAGTGCCGACGACCAGCTACCTTTGGCAAGGAGGTTGTAAATGGGGTAGACCAAGTGCCCAAGTTGTTCGATGCTAGCCATGCGCGCAACCAGCCAACTGCGCATGGGGGTGCCATGTTGGCTGTAGAGGCGTTGCAACACATGGGCACGGATAAATGTCATGTCCACATTCGACGGGCATTCCCCCTTGCAACCCTTGCACGCCAAACAGCTGTAAAGCATCTGCTCCAAAGCTTCGGCATCGGCCTTGTCATCGCCTAAGCCACGAGTAAGCACTTCGCGCAGCACATTGGCACGGGCACGGGTGGACATAAGCTCATCGCGCGAAACCTTGAAAGCGGGGCACATCGTGCCTCCAATAAGGTTGCTTTTGCGGCAGTCGCCAGCACCGTTGCATTGCTCGATTAAACACATAAGGTCCCTGTCCGCACATAGGTATTGCTGGTCGACGTCGTATCGCAGCCACTCATCCATAGGCGGGGCGTCAACAATCTTGTGCATATTGAAAACCCCGTCTGGATCCCAACACTTTTTAACCTCGCGCATGAGCTGATATACCTCCTCTCCATACATCAGCGGGATAAATTCACCCCGTAGCCGCCCGTCGCCATGCTCGCCACTGAGGCTACCGCGATGTTTCTTTACTAGCCGGGCCGTCTCCAACGCCACCTGACGGAACCGTTGCCTGTCCTCCTTCTCTTTGATATTCAGAATCGGACGCAAGTGAAGCTCTCCTGTGCTGATATGGCCGTAATAGACGCAACTCATCTTCAGCCGCTCCATCATCTGCTCGAACTCCTCGAGGTAGGCGGGGAGCCGTTCGGGGGCTACGGCAGTATCTTCAACAACGCCAATGGGTTTGCGGTCGCCCTTAACACCCGTCAGCACGCCCAAGCCCGCCTTGCGCAGCGCCCACACCCGATTGATGTCCTCGCCATAAACTCGGCTGCAATGGTAGGCAAGCCCTTCTGCCTCAAGCTTCTGCTCCATTGCATTGGCGTTTTCGTCCATGTCTGCACCGTTGAACTCGGCTATGATAAGGGCGGCCGGATTGCCCTGAATAAAAAAACGGTTGCGGTCCTGGGTATGGTTGTTGCGGCAAAGCTCAAGAATCTGGCCGTCCATCAGCTCAACAGCTACCGGATGATGGCCAAGTGCCACAAGATTGGCCCGATAGCTCTTTGCCAAGGAGCTGCAGTGGGCGCAAAGCACCATCCTATCCTTTGGGGGAATGGGGTCGAGCGAAAGTTTGATGGCAGTGATAAAGCACAGCGTGCCTTCGCTGCCACAGATAATTTTGCACAGGTCGATATGCTGCGAATCCTCTATGGCCTCATCTATGGCGTAGCCGCAACTACGGCGTTGCAACGACCGGTCGGGGAAATTGTCCTCGATAAGCTTGCGAATACTGGGGTCGTTGGCCCAACCGTCAAGCTGAGCATATATGCTATCCAACAGCGGGCTGCCATTGCGACAAGCAGTGGAAAAATGGCTCCCATCGGCAAGTAACCCCCTCAGCTCAAGTACGTGGCAACGGGTGCTGCCATAAACCAAAGAGTGGGTGCCACACGAATTGTTGCCCACCATGCCTCCAATGCAACAACGGTTGCTTGTGGAAGTTTCCGGGCTAAAGAAAAGCCCGTGGGGCTTAAGAAACATGTTCAGCTCGTCGCGAACCACTCCCGGCTCCACCCACACCCACCGCTCCTGTTTGTTGAACTTGAGTATGTGGTTGAAATAGCGGCTGATATCCACCACAATGCCATTGCCCACCACCTGCCCGGCAATGCTGGTGCCTCCGGCTCGCGGGATGAGGTACGTATGGCGTCGACGCGCCTCTTCTATCAGTTCAACAATTTCGGATTCATTCTTGGGGTAGGCTACACCAATGGGCATCTGGCGGTAGGTCGATGCATCGGTGGCATATGCTATGCGGTGTAGGTTATCGGTAAGGATATTCATGGTGTCGGAAAGCCCGGACGAAAAGGCCCGGCATTGTAAATGAACAACAAAGCAGAGCTACTGGCCAAGATAGTCCAGGATAGTCTGTAGGATTTTTTCGGCAGCATGCGCGTCGCCAAAGAGTTTGGCAAAGTGCACCGGTTGGTTCACCAACCGCCGGTATGCGGATATGATGCAATCGCTGTCGGCATCGGCAACTATGCCGGCTCCATGGTCGACTATTTCCACCCATTCCGTTTCCGAACGGAGAATAACGCAAGGCTTTTCAAAGAAATAGGCTTCCTTTTGCACACCGCCGCTATCGGTCATCACTATGCGGGCATTCTGCTCCAACACACTGATTTCGAAAAACGAAGCAGGGGGGATCACACGCACCGAACTAGGCAAGCCAACGGTGGCTACACCACTTTCCAGTATCTTGCGGGTGCGCGGGTGCAGGGGCAAAACTACTGGGATATTGTCCTGTTGCGAAATCTCCGACAGCGCCCCAAGGATGGCATTGAGGCGCTGCGGATTGTCGGTATTGTTGTCGCGGTGCACCGTGGCGAGAATATACGAGCCCGGCTCCAGCCCCAGATCCTGCAAAATAGTGGTCCGCTCACGGGCTATGCAGGCATAATACATGCTGTTGTCGTACATCACATCACCACAGTTGCAAACCCGTCGATGCAGGCCGTCACTAAAAGTAGCGCGGCTATCCATAAAACCTTCGCGGCGCAGATTCTCCACAGCGGTTTGGGTGGGAGCAAAGCAGATGGAGGATAGCTGGTCGCAAACAATGCGGTTGACCTCTTCGGGCATGGCCATGTTAAAGGATCGCAACCCCGCCTCAATATGGAAGACTGGCACATGAATCTTCGATGCCGCCACTGCCCCAGCAAGCGTGGAGTTGGTGTCGCCATAGAGGATAATGCCATCGAACCCCTCGCGCACAAGAACATCCTCTATCCCAGCTATCATCTTGGCCGTCTGAACTCCGTGGGTGCCAGATCCAACCCCAAGGTTGTAGTCGGGGCAGGGGATACCAAGCTCGCTAAAGAACACCTGCGACATATTGGCATCGTAGTGCTGGCCCGTGTGCAAGATGCGTTCTTCGATTCGGTCGGCAAAGGCTCCGCCCACAGCTCGGCTGATGGCAGCGGCTTTGATAATTTGCGGGCGTGCCCCTATGACGGTAAGTAAACGGTGCATGGCAAATGGTTTTTTACAGGCTGCTGATCAGGCTCTCCACTACATAGCGTATCTGCTCTCGGGTAATGTACGGGTGCATCGGAAGCGAAAGAACACTCTCGCAGACCTGCTGCGCGGCCGGAGTGAGCACATACTGATGAACTTCCTTAAAGGCAGTTTGCTTGCTCATGGGAGTGGGATAATAGACCATCGTAGGAACACCTTTGGCCTTAAGCTTGGCCTGCAATGCTTCGCGGTTGAACGTACCATTGCCCGAAGGCACTCCCAACTTGATTGTGTACTGCGCCCAACTGCTGCTGTAGTTGCGGGGAATATATGGGGTGGTAATCTGGATTTCCTTTTTGATAAACTTGGTCATGCCGTCAATCAGCTGGGTGTAGTACTCCGCGGCTTTGTTGACCTCGGCAAGCTCGTGCTCCACAAAAGCTTTCAGCTTCACCTGAAGGATGGCAGCCTGCAGCGTGTCAAGGCGCGAATTGAGGCCGATGCGCACGTTGTCGTACTTAAAACTGCCCTTGCCATGAACGTGGTAGGACTCAATCAAGGCAGCCCATTGGTCGTTGTTGGTGAAAACCGCGCCTCCATCGCCATAACAGCCAAGCGGCTTGGCTGGGAAAAAGGATGTGGTGGAAATATCACCAAAACTGCATGCACGCTTTATGTCGTAGCCACTGCCGTCGCTTTTGGGCCTGCGCTCGCATCCACCAAAACCCTGCGCTCCGTCTTCTATTACGTATAGTCCCTCTTTCCGCGCTATCTTACCGATGGCATCATAATTGGCCGGAAGACCAAACAAATCAACCGCTATCACCGCTTTGGGGCGCACCGACATCTGGTCCAAAACGCAGCGTATAGCCTCTTCCAGGCTCTTGGCATCCATGTTGAAGGTCCGGGGGTCAACATCCACAAAAACCGGTGTGGCACCCTCTAGGGCAACCACTTCGGCTGTGGAAAAAAACGTGAAATCCGGCACAAAGACGGCATCTCCTTTGCCTATGCCAAGCGCCTTCAGGGCTAGGGTGAGCGCATCGGTGCCGTTGGCGCAAGTGAGGCAGTGCTTCACCCCAACATATTCGGCCAATTGCTCTTCCAATTCTTCGACAGGCGCGCCCATGATAAAATGAGCCGAACTCGCCACATCCGTCATGGCTTTGTCTATGTCGGGTTTCAGTGTCTGGTACTGCTTCTTGAGGTCTCTGAATTCCATTGGTCTAAGATTTAATGATAGCCTAGTTTAATATTTCACGTCCGTCCAACCAAAGGGGTGCGGCGCGAGGGGGAGCTTGGCCAAAGGGTGGTAGTCCCCTTTGAGCCCAATGGGGGTGGCATGCCGTATGTCGCTAACAATTTGTATGCAGTTGCGCGCCTCGCTGATGCGGAAGCCGTTGCCGGCAAGAATCTCCTGATAACTGCGCGTGTGGAGCTCTGTGAACCCTTGGCTGAATTCGAACTCTTCCCCGTCAATGGTAATGGTTCGGTAAGTGCGCTTCTCGCCCTCAACGGCATTCTCCGGCAAACAACTGGCATTGATGCTCAAAAAATAACGCACCCGCGCCTGCTTGAACTCCAAATATCCTGCAACGCGGTCGTGCGACATCACGTGCACTATGTTCTGCTGCACCGGGCCAAAAATCCATTGGAGCATATCGTAGAAGTGAACCCCGATATTCGTGGCTATGCCCCCGCTTTTGTGCACATCGCCCTTCCACGAGGAGTAGTACCATTTGCCGCGCGAGGTGATATAGGTCAGCTCCACATCGTATTTGCGGTCCTTGGGGCCCGTTTCCACCTTCTTCTTGAGCGCCACAATGGAGTCGTGAAGCCGCAATTGTAGGATGGTATAGGCTTGATGCCCCGAGGCCTGCTCCAGGTCCACAAGGTTGTCGATATTATATGGGTTCAGCACTAGGGGCTTTTCGCAAATCACGTTGCATCCAAGGCGCAGACCGTACCGTATGAAGGCATCGTGCGTGTAATTGGGCGTGCAAATCGAAAGCCACCCAATCGGGTTGTCGGTGTGCTGTTGCTTGGAACAAAACCTGTCGAACTGCTCCTGTTCCGTAAAAAACGAACACTCGGGGAACGAGCTGTCCAGTCGCCCCACGCTGTCGAATTTGTCGTAGGCGGCTAGCAGGTCGTTGTGGGTGTCGGCTATGGCCTTGATGTGGCGGGGCGCAATATACCCCGCAGCACCTATAAGAGCAAAATTTGTCATATTACATCTGCGCAGTTTGGTTCTCTTTTTCTCTGAAGATTTGGGAAGGCTACAAGCGCCCGTCTACCAGCTCGCGCGGGAGAATGGCTTTGACGTCAAAAATAACATGCTCCTTCTCAAGCAGCCTGTCAAAGTCTATCTCCATCTCTCGGAACTGATGGTGCGCCACCGCAAAAATGGCTGTATTGAACTTGTTTTCAGGCAATTCGTTCACAATGTCAATGCCATATTCGTGCTTGACCTTCTCGGGCGAAGCCCAAGGGTCGTATACCGTGATGTTGGCATTGTATTCCTCAAGGGCGTGGTAGATGTCTATCACGCGCGTATTGCGCACATCGGGGCAGTTCTCCTTGAACGTAAAACCCATGATGATGATTTTGGATCCAAGCACTTGTATGCCCTTCTTGAGCATGAGCTTGATGGTCTGGTCGGCAACGTATGCACCCATCCCGTCATTCATGCGCCGGCCAGCAAGGATTATCTCAGGGTTGTATCCCATCCGCTGGGCACATTGCGCCAGATAGTACGGGTCCACCGAGATGCAGTGCCCTCCCACTAGCCCCGGGTTCATCTTGATGAAATTCCATTTCGTGCCGGCAGCCTCTAGGACGTCGTAGGTGTCAATGCCCATGAGCGTGAATATCTTGGAAAGCTCATTTACAAAGGCAATATTGATGTCGCGCTGGCTGTTCTCTATCACTTTGGCAGCTTCCGCCACTTTGATGCTCGGCGCACGGTGCGTCCCGTTCTCAAGCACCGAACTGTATACCCTATCAATAATCTCCGCAACCTCGGGGGTGGACCCTGAGGTTATCTTCTTGATCTTTTCAACAGTGTGGACTTTATCGCCCGGGTTTATCCGCTCCGGGCTGTACCCAGCGTAAAAATCTTCGTTGTACCTAAGCCCCGACACCCGCTCTACCACCGGCAGGCATTCGTCCTCGGTAACCCCAGGGTAAACTGTGGATTCGTACACAACTATGTCGCCTCGGCTGATGACTTTGCCCACCGACTCGCTTGCTCCGTACAGTGGGGTGAGGTCGGGATTGTTGTTCCGGTCCACCGGTGTGGGAACGGCAACAACATAAAAATTGCACTGTCGGATCTCTTCAAGGTCGGCCGTACACCTCAAACCATGGCTCTCGATGGCCTCCTGCAACAACTGGTCCGAAACCTCTAGGGTGGCATCATGACCCGTCATCAGCTCGTCCACGCGCGCTTGGTTCATGTCGTAGCCAATAGTGGGGTATTTGGTCGAGAAGAGCCTTGCCAATGGAAGCCCTACGTATCCCAGTCCAATAACGGCAATCTTTATATCCTTCATATGCTCTATTTGTATTAGTCTCTTTATATTATATTAGTCTCTGTTATTCAATTTTGTATAATCGCGCAGCCCTCCGCCGGGCGGGCCATAGAAAACTGCAAAAATACACTATTTTTTCGAATTAACTAGAAAAATCTCCCCCCCCCTCCAGTTCAACTATTGTCTCTCGCCCCCTGCCTTTAGGGCGCCCCCTCCTCTTAAGGCTCAGCTCCGGGGGGGGGCGGGCTCCGCCTTAGGCCTGCGCCGCCACTTGGCCATCTCCACCCTAGGGCCGGGGTAGCACCTTGCAAAGGCAAGCAACGCGCAATACCACCAGCAGATGAACAATAGCCCCATCTGACGCGAAAAACCCTCCTCAAAGAAAATCCATGCAGCGTAAAGTATGCTAAAAACAACCGTAGCGGGGTTCCAATATTTGCGCGTAAGCGAAACAATGGCAGGCATCACCACCATCACAAGCATCACTACCAGCCCCACAACCCCCGTCGACAAGAGGGTCTCCAGGTATTGATTGTGCAGGTTGAGCTTATGTTTGTAGCTCGAGTCAAGGTCGTGGTTGATGTATTCGCGGTAAAGGCCAATCCGGTAGCCCACGTTGCCGTAGCCAACAATTTCGTGGTCCTCCACTAGGTTCAATCCGCACTCCCATATCTCCTCTCTTACATCGCCATCCTCGCCTTTCTCTAGCTTTTCAATCGTGCTTTCGGCTCGCGAGAACAGCTCCGGCGAGGCAAGGCGGTTCAGCCCAAGCAACAGCGCAAATCCCAATGCCACAATTGTGCCTGCCTTGTACTTCTTTGCCAGAACAAGGTAGAACGCAATTGCGGCTACAATCATTACCATTGTCAGCAGCCCCGACCGCGAACCCAATATCAGGATATACTCTACCATCACCACCATATCCCCAACCAGCGCCCAGCGCCTTTTTCGCCATTTTGGCAACCGCCAATACCGCATGGCTTCAAAAAACAACAGGATGATCGCCGTTACTATATAGAGTGCCAAATAATTGTAGTGCATGGGGTCAAAGTGGCTTTGTATCACGTTCTTGTATGCCTCACCCGCCATAAGGTCCAGCACGGCCTGAACCAGCATGATGCCAAAACGCACCGTCAGCACAAGCGCCAGCAGCAGGCTCAGCGCCGAAACGTGTCTGCGCCGAATGTAGCTAAGGTCGCTGAACAGGAAGAACAAGGGGATGATTATGGCAGGCAGTTTTTTGCCCACTGCCGAAAAACCGTCCAAAGGGCTCTTGCTGTAGTATATGCTAACAAAATAGAGCAGGTAGTACAGCACCATCACCCACAGGCAACAACCAAAAGCTTGGGGCAGGTTGCGGTTAACCACCCTGCCGGAGGCAACCATTTTCACCACCGCACTTATCACCACTAGCGCCAATGCCAATACGCCCAAGCGCCAATGTATCGGCACCGACGCAACATACAACGCCATCGCGGCGTATTCCGCCACTTCGTACCATTTCAGGCCCGCCATAAAACGGGCCACCCACTCTTTTATCTGCCTTTTGTCGGGCGCCACAAAACTATCCCAACCAATGGTGCGACCATGCCAAAAATCCCTTCCTAGCACCATTATAAACCTGCCTTTTTGCACCTCTCAAGCTCTTCGCGGAGCTCCTCGGCACTCCTAAAGACGATTCCCTTGAACCCCATTTCGCAAGCACTGCGCACGTTGACGGCCTTGTCGTCTACAAAAATGCACTCCTGCGCGGTAAGTCCATAGCGCGTAAGCAATATCTCAAATAGTCGGTGGTCGGGCTTGATGATATGTTCTTCCCCAGAAACCACATAGTCGTCTATCAGCTGCAATATCTCAAACCGTTTGCGGGCAATGGGGTATGTCTCCATCGACCAGTTCGTAAGCCCATAAAGGTGGTTGCCAGGGTCCGCCTTGAGCTCTTCTAGCAGTTCGCGCATCCCAGGCACCTCCCCAGGCAAAGTCTCCTCCCAGCGGGTCCAATACATGGCAATGCAATCGGCATACTTGGGAAATCTGCCCTGATATTCCTTCACCACTGCCTCCTGCCGCTCTCCAGCATCTATTCGGTTGCGGAAGTCCTCATCGCAGATATGCTCCCAAAAATATTCATATTCCTTCTCATTGTTATCCAAGTAGGGGAGGAATATCTTCCTCGGGTCCCAACGTACTAGTACGTTGCCAAAATCAAAAATAATATTCATTATAGCTCTATATGGCTCTATTGGTTTGTTTTTTCAAGTGTTTGTCGCCATCCTTGGCGCCCCCTGTCCTTATCTGCCCCTGCCGCCCAAGGGCTGCCTAGATGCCTTCGTTCGTTCTAGCCATAGTTGCCTCCGCATGCCGCCCTTCACCGTCACGGCCGCCCAGAGGCCTTCGTTTGTCCCGGCTACAGCTTTTTCTGTTGCCCGCCTAGGCTTTCATCTGCCTGCGTACATGTCTTGGTAATATTTCATGTACTCGCCACTGGTTACGCCTTCCAGCCACTCCTGATTCTCCAAATACCATCTCACTGTCCGCTCGATGCCCTCTTCGAACTGCAGGCTAGGCTCCCAGCCAAGCTCCTTTTGCAGTTTGGTGCTGTCTATGGCGTAGCGCATGTCGTGCCCAGCGCGGTCGGCCACATAGCTGATCAGGCCCAAATCCTCGCCTTCCCTACGACCCAGCTGACGGTCAACGGTGTAAACCAGCGCCCGCACAATGTCTATATTCTTCCACTCGTTGAAACCTCCTATGTTATAGGTCTCCGCCTCTTTACCCTGGTGAAAGATTGTGTCAATTGCGCGGGCATGGTCCTCCACATACAGCCAGTCCCTTACATTCTCCCCCTTGCCATACACAGGCAGCGGCTTACGTAGGCGGATATTGTTGATAAAGAGCGGTATCAGCTTCTCCGGGAACTGGTAGGGCCCATAGTTGTTCGAGCAGTTGGTTACAATCGTCGGCATGCCGTAGGTGTCGTGAAAGGCCCGCACAAAGTGGTCGCTCGAGGCTTTGGAGGCACTGTATGGGCTGTGCGGCTCATACTTCATCCCTTCGGTAAAAAACTCCTCCCCGTAGGCCAAATGGTGCTCGCCACTCGAGGCCTTGGTGCTAAAGGGCGGGGTGATGCCTTCGGGGTGGCTTATCTCCAATGCTCCGTATACCTCATCGGTGGAGATATGGTAAAAGCGTTTCCCCTCCCATCTCTCCGGCAACGTTTCCCAATAGACTTTGGCAGCTTGCAACATCGATAGTGTCCCCATCACGTTGGTCTGGGCAAATGTAAACGGGTCTTTGATGCTGCGGTCCACATGGCTCTCGGCAGCCAAATGGATTATGCCGTCCACTCGCTCTTCCCGCATCAACCTTTGCACCCCCTCATAATCGCATATGTCCATCCTCACAAATTTGTAGTTCGGCTTGGCTTCTACGTCTTTGAGGTTGGCAAGGTTGCCGGCATAGGTCAATTTGTCCAGATTGATGATTTTATACTCCGGGTATTTGTTCACAAACAAACGCACCACATGGCTACCTATAAATCCGGCACCGCCTGTGATGATAATGCTCCTCTTCATAAGATATTAAAAATTAATACGCTAGACTCTATCTGGCCTTTTTTTCGTCTTGCAAAGATACACCTTTTTTTTATTTCATTAACGCCACCGCTCTTTTCCTCCCATCAGTGCTTCTTTCCTCTCACATGCGTTCCTCTTCTCTCCCCCTCCCGCCTGCCGATGCTATCTCTCAATCTTGCAACCCTTTGGGCGACAACCAAAAAAAAGGTACTCCCCCTTCGGAGAATACCCTTTTTGCATATCATTAACCTTTTCTTTTCTTCTCTATTTGATCATGCTCACGCTACGTTTCACAAATGCCGTGAGCGCTTCGCCTTTCAGCAGTCCGCTCGCTAGCAAGGCCAAGTCCGTAAGTTGATGCACCAGCTGCTTTTGCTTCTCGCTGTCGCTCTCCTTGAGCACCTCTTCTATCAGCGGGTGATTGATGTTAACCACCAGATTGTAGCTCTCTGGCATCTCACCGTAAAATCCCATTCCGCCTCCACTTGTTGCCTGCATCTCTTTGTAGCGCCGCATGAACTCGCTTTGGGTAACCAGCATCGGGTCCTCCCCACTCTCGAGGCTCTCCAGCTCCACGGTGAACTTCTTCGTATCCACTTCGCCCTCTATGATGGGTTTGAGCTTCTCTTTCTCTTCCTCCGTCAGCTTCTCCGGGATCTTGTCCTCATGCGCTATCAGCTTCTCCACGGTGTCCGCGTCCACTCGCACAAATCGCGTCTTTTCCGTCTTCTGCTCCAGCAAGTTCACAAAGTGTGGCGTCAGCACACTCTCCATCAGCAACACATCGTAGCCCTTCTCCTTGGCTTTGGCTATGTAGGCGTGCTGCTCTTCGGCGTTGTTCGCGTATAGGTAGCACACGTTCTTGTCCTTGTCCGTCTGCAGCGGCGCTATCTTCTCGCGGTAGTCCTTCAGGCTGTAGAACTCCCCTTCCGTATTCTTCAGTAGCGCAAACTTCATCGCACGCTCGCAGAACTTCTCTTCGGTCAACATCCCGTATTCTATAAATATCTTGATGTCGTCCCATTTATTCTCAAAGTCCTTGCGGTCGTTCTTGAACATTTCCTCCAGCTTGTCGGCCACCTTCTTGCTGATATGGCTCGAGATTTTCTTCACGTTGCTGTCGCTCTGCAGGTAACTGCGCGAAACATTCAGCGGTATATCGGGCGAATCCAGCACCCCGTGCAGCAACATCAAGTAGTCCGGCACTATCCCCTCCACGCTATCGGTCACAAACACTTGGTTGCAGTATAGCTGTATCTTGTTGCGGTTGGGGTCTATCCGCTCCCGCACCTTCGGAAAGTACAGTATCCCCGTAAGGTTGAAGGGATAGTCCACATTCAGGTGTATCTCGAACAGCGGGTCCTCAAAATTCATCGGGTACAGCTCGTGGTAGAACTTCTTGTAATCCTCTTCGCTTAGGTCACTCGGGCTCTTGCGCCACGCCGGCTCCGTGTCGTTGACTATGCGGGGCTGCTTCTTCTCCACTCGCTTGGGCTGCTTCTTCTTGCCGCCCTCTCCGTCGTCCACTTCGTCAAATTCACTCTCGCTGTCCACCCACACGCTCTCTTCGCCAAACCGTATGGCTATGGGCATGAATCGGCAGTATTTGCACAGCAATTGCAGTATCTGCTGCTCTTCCAGGAACTCTTTGCAGTCCTCCGCTATGTGCATCACTATGGCTGTGCCTCGGTCGGTGTGCTCGGCGTCCTCTTCCATCTCGTAGGTCGGGCTCCCGTCGCAGCTCCAGTGCACCGCAGGCGTGTCCTTGTACGATTTGGTGTATATCTCCACCTTGTCGGCCACCATAAAGGCGGAGTAGAACCCCAACCCAAAGTGCCCTATCAACTTCTCCTGCACGTCCTTGTATTTGTCCAAAAAGTCCGTCGCTCCGCTAAAGGCTATTTGGTTGATGTATTTCTCCACCTCCTCGGCGCTCATCCCTATGCCGCGGTCCTTCACCGTCAGCGTCTTCCCTTTGCTGTCCAATATCACCTCCACCGTCAAATCTCCCAATTCGCCTTTCATCTCTCCCCTCGACGAAATGGCCTTCAACTTCTGCGTCGCATCCACAGCGTTGGAAACTATTTCGCGCAGGAATATTTCATGGTCCGAGTAAAGAAATTTTTTAATCACCGGAAATATATTCTCGGTCTGTACGTTCAGATTGCCATTCATGATATTTGTGTTTTGTTATTCCTCAAAAAAAAAATACATGTGCCCTGCCGCCTACTCCTCTGCCATCCATCAGCGCCCACTCGCACCGCCACGGCACGCTACACCCCCTGCAAATTTAGTGCCAAAATTGCATTCTGACATTTTGTCACACACACAAAAAAGCCCCTGCCATCCGGCAGAGGCTCTAATCTAAAACCTAAAACAAATTACTTCTTGGAGTATTTCTTATACTTGTTCATGAACTTGTCTACACGTCCGGCGGTGTCAACCAGCTTCAGCTTGCCAGTGAAGAATGGGTGCGAGGTGTTGGATATTTCCAACTTCACCACGGGGTATTCCTTGCCATCGGTATATGTGACAGTCTCCTTGGTGGCTGCGCAACTCTTGGTGAGAATCATGTTGTCGTTGGACATGTCTTTGAACACTACCAGTCTGTAGCTTGCGGGATGTATTCCTTTTTTCATTTTTTTGGGTTGTTTTGCCGTTTTAAGCAGTGGCTCTTAAACGATTGTTACTATTTATTTTAACTCAAATATTCTTCCTCAAAACAAGCCTTTTCGGCCTCATTTTTCGCCTGCAAAGATACGAACTTTTTTCGACATGGCATTTTTTTTTACCTCCACGCCTGTTTTTTTTCTCCCCACACACTCACTAGAAGCACCTTTCCATCCCCCCTCAGCCTCTTCGCGCGCAGTCTGCTCCTGTGCCAGGCACACACAAAAAAAAACAAAAGGCCGCCCACTCCTTCGGCAGGCAGCCTTTCTGTCCTAGTCCAGCAAAGCGGTGACTGTTGCGCTTTCGGTGGCTTCGTACGCCCAGTCCGTGTCGAACCACTCTCCGCGGTTCCAGTTCTGTAGGGTGTGTCCTTCGGCAGCATCCACATGCAGGCTTAACACTGTGCCCTGCGCCACTTCTATGCTGCTCCCCGTCACATCCACCCCCGAGGCCAGGATAACGCCCGCGCCCGCAGGCTCCACCTCAAAGGTCAGCGTCACCGCGTTCAAGGGTTTTGATCTTCGCCACCCTCCTCGGTAGCGGCTAGCTCCTCCGTCGGGTTCGGGGTCAGGTACTCCTCCTTGTTGGTGCCCCCGTAGGAGAGGATGGCAGCCGCTAGCGCCGCTTCGGTGTTGTAGCTGCTCCGCAAGCTGCTGGTCGCGTGCAAGCTCTCGGTGCTCACCTTCGTCTCGCCGTCCACTCGGCGCGAATGCACCCACGCCACGGCTCCTTCCACGGCTCCGTTCATGCCCAGCTTGCCGTTCACATCGCTGAACCCTACCGCTGTAACTGTGCTCCACAGCCCCTCGGTGCTGTCGCTCAGTATCACCTCCTTGGCGCTAACCTTCACATACGGCACCCCAGTGGTGGCGTTGCTAACTTGCTTGGCCACAAAGCAGGTCAGCTGGTCGCCTAGCTCAAAGTCCTCGTTGTTCTGCACCAGCGCATTGCTAAATTCTTTTATGGTGGTGCTATCGCTCAGTGTCAGCCCGCCTAGGCTCAGGTCGGTCACTATCACTCCGCCCTCTTCGCTCGTGCCGATGGCTGGCAACGTGCCGCGCGTAATCATGTAGTCCGTCACCACGCAGCCCCCTGGCGGGCCTGATCCTTGGTCAGGTAGATGTTGCTGCTGCCAATGTTGGCGCCTACAAACTCGTTAAAGTCCGACACTCCTTCCTCGCTCCCTTCAAACGAAGGCTTCAGCTTGCCTCCAAAGGCGCGGTACAGGTTCACTAGGTTGGCCCACTGCACTCGGCGCTTCATCTGCGCGTAGCTGCGCGTGGGGGTGCTTTTTACTTCAATCTTCTGCTTGGCAACGGTCTTGCCTCCTTGGCGCGAAAATGTCCAGTCGCCTGCCGAACCCCTCATACGGGTGTTGATACCAGTTAATATTGCCATATCTTTTAATTCTCTGCCCCTTGCGCCCGGTCCTTAATCGGGTGTTTTGTGCCCAGGGGGAGCCTTTCGGGGGTAGCGCTTTCAGGGGGCCTCTCTTTTTGCTACTAGCTGCCTTGGGGTGGGGCTTTTACCACTGTCGGCGGCTTCGCGCGCTTTTTTCACCGTCTTCAGCAGCCTTGCTCCGTGCCCTCTTTTGCCAGCAGCCTTTCGGGGGCTCTCTTCATCGCTTTTTCCCCTTTTGGCAATGCAAAGATACAACTCTTTTTTCGCGCCCCTGCACTTGCTTGTATTTGCTGGTAGATATTTGTATTTACTGGTAGATAAACGTGTTTGCTTGTATTTCCGCCTAGCCAAAAAACTGTCGTTGCCCTCAGCAAAAAGGTTTTTTTTCCACCCCGTCTACCTTTTTTATATCAAATCATCAGCCTCAAAGAAGGCTTCAATCCACGCCAAAAAAATATGAGCCACGCCAAAATCAATTAGCGAGGCCCTCTGAGGTCTTCGAATTAATGGACGAGACCTCTCTAAAAAATCAAATTTCTAATATCTAATATCCAACAATGTAATACGTAAAAATCCATTACTTCGCAAGTGCTTATTTAGCTTTTGCAACTAACTAACACACAATGTGTTAGCGTTTTTCATACCTCGAAAAGAAACAAAATAGGAACAAAAATGCCCAAGACTGTACTTTTAACAAAATTTAATAGGAGTTGTTGACTTACCTTGCAAATTCTGACAAAA
>CAZAAK010000012.1:0-37509 GCA_964483145.1 uncultured Bacteroidaceae bacterium | reverse complement strand
AATTTTTCTTTCTGCAACCTATGCGGTTGTCTAAAATTCCGGGAGTATTATAAACGATATTTGGGGGTGCTGAACCGAACTTACCACACCTTCCGCCAGCGCATCAGAGAATCGGAATCCGACAAAGTGCGCCTGTACCCTACCTAAAAGGCAAGTAAACGACCTTTTTTGTTTGGAAAAACTCCTCTTCGAAAAAGTCGGAAATGTTCCAAAGGCGGACTTTCTTCCCGAAGGGGGAAAGTTCCGCGGTAAGGTCGCCCCCCTTGAGATAAAGAATGCCATTGCGCAAGTGGTGGTAATGAATATCGGAGACCTTGCCGCGCACCCACCCAGAGAACTGGCCAAGGTCGGCAACAGCGCGCGAGACGATAAAGTCGAACTCGCCCTGCACCTGCTCGGCCCGGATTTGCTCGGCTCGCACATTGTCAAGGCCCAGCGACTCCACCACACTTTGCACTACTTTGATTTTCTTGCCAATAGAATCGACCAAATAAAAATTGCTATGTGGGAACATGATGGCCAACGGAATGCCTGGGAACCCGCCCCCTGTGCCCACATCAAGAATGTCGGCTTGCGTTTTGAAGGGTTGCACCTTGGCAATGGCAAGGCTGTGCAGGACATGATGGAGGTAGAAGTTGGCCATATCCTTGCGGGAGATGACGTTGATTTTGGAATTCCAATCCTCATACAAAGGCAACAGAGCGGCAAATTGCTCGCGCTGCCGCTCTGTCAGTTCAGGGAAATATTTGAATATCAACTCCATTAGGGATACTATAGACGCCTTGAGATTGCTTAGAGGTAGGCCTTCAAATGCTTGCTCTTGCTACTGACCCGAAGACGCTTGATGCCTTTCTCCTTGATTTGGCGCACACGCTCACGGGTGAGGCCGAACTTCATGGCAATTTCGTCCAAGCTGAGGGCATGCGGAAGCCCAATGCCAAAATACATCTTGATAACCTCGCGCTCGTACTCGGTAAGCGTGGAAAGCGAACGCTCGATTTCTTGCGAAAGCGACTCTTGCATCAGCACACTGTCGGTGGGAGGAGTATCCTCGTTGGGCAACACATCCACAAAATTGACATCCTCATCAGCCACCAAAGGGGCATCGATGGAAATATGCCGGCCAGAGATGCCGAGGATGCTTTTAATCTTATCCTCGGGGATGCCCAACATATCAGCCAACTCCTCCTCCGATGGGGGACGCTCCAACTCCTGCTCGAGGCGCGAAATCTCTTTTTTGAGTTTATTGAGCGCGCCAAGCTGGTTCGAGGGCAGGCGCACAATGCGAGAGTTCTCTGCAATGGCTTGCAGAATAGACTGGCGGATCCACCACACGGCATAGGAGATAAACTTGAAACCGCGCGTTTCGTCGAAACGTTTGGCGGCTTTGATTAGTCCTACATTACCTTCGTTAATCAAGTCTGGGAGGCTAAGGCCCTGGTTTTGGTATTGCTTGGCCACCGACACGACAAAGCGGAGGTTGGCCTTGGTAAGGCGGTCGAGGGCTGCCTGGTCGCCGTTTTTGATACGTTGGGCCAGTTTCACCTCCTCATCGGGAGTGAGCAACTCCTCACTGCAAATGTCCTGCAAGTACTTGTCGAGCGACTTGATGTCGCGGTTGGTAATAGAATGGGTAATCTTTAATTGTCTCATAGCGTACGGTTAGTTCCACACATTTGTTTACGACAGATAACGCAAAAACCGAAAAAAAGTTTCATTTGGGCGAAAAAAAATTTACCGTTTGCTTTCCGGGGACAAAAGATGAAAAAAAAAATGTAAATTTGCAATTTCAACAGTAAGCGAATCAACGATATGTTTGAAAGTATTAGTAGCAAGATAGAGAAAGCGTTACACACGCTACGAGGCAAAGGAAGCATTACCGATATTAACATTGCGGAAACCGTCAAAGAGGTGCGCAAGGCCCTTTTGGACGCCGATGTGAGTTACCCCATTGCAAAAGAATTTACCGACAAGGTGAAGGCTGAGGCTTTGGGTAGGAATGTTATCCAAAGCATCGAACCCGGCCAGTTGATGGTGAAGATTGTGCATGAAAAGCTGACCGAGCTGATGGGTAGTCAGGCCGTTGACATCAACCTCAAGGGGCAGCCTGGCATGCCCGCTATCGTGCTTATTGCTGGCCTGCAGGGTTCGGGTAAGACTACTTTCAGCGCAAAGCTAGCCAACTACCTAAAAACCAAAAAGAATAAAAGCGTGATGCTGGTAGCCGGCGATGTATACCGCCCCGCTGCTATCAGCCAGTTGCAGACCCTAGGCGGGCAAATTCAGGTGCCCGTTTTCGCCGAAGAGGGCAACAACGACCCCGTGAACATCGCCCAAAAGGCCATCAAGGATGCCAAACTCAAGGGAGCCTCGGTGGTTATTGTCGACACTGCCGGCCGATTGGCGGTGGATGCACAGATGATGGACGAAATCAGCCGCCTGAAGCAGACACTAAAACCCCAGGAAACCCTCTTTGTGGTAGACTCGATGACCGGCCAGGATGCCGTGAACACCGCCAAGGCCTTCAACGAGCGCATCGACTACGACGGAGTGGTGCTGACCAAGCTAGACGGTGACACCCGAGGCGGCGCCGCACTGACAATACGCTACGCCGTGCAGAAACCCATCAAATTCATCGGCATCGGCGAAAAAATGGACGCCCTAGACATCTTCCACCCCGACCGTATGGCCAGCCGCATCCTCGGCATGGGTGACGTGGTCTCGCTAGTGGAACGTGCTCAAGAACAATACGACGAGGAGGAGGCCCGCAAGATTCAGAAAAAGCTCATCCACAACGAATACAACTTCGAGGACTTTCTCTCGCAGGTGGGTCAGATCAAGAGAATGGGTAGCATGAAGGACCTCATTGGCATGATTCCCGGCATGGACAAACTGACCAAAAATGTGGAAATCGGCGATGATGCCTTTGTGCCCATCGAGTCGATGATTGGCAGCATGACGCCCTATGAACGCCGCAACCCCAGCTGCCTCAACGGTAGCCGCAAGCAGCGCATTGCCGCCGGTAGTGGTCGTAGCATCCAAGAGGTCAACCGCTTTATCAAACAGTTCGAGGAAACCCGCAAGATGATGCGCGCCGTAAGCACCAAGGGCCGTTTGCCGCAGATGCCCAAACGACGCAAATAGCCCCCCCTGACAGAGAACCTACTAACGACAACTTTTTAAACTCAATATACGATGGTACAGTTACTTGATGGCAAGGCTACAGCCCTGCAGATAAAAGAAGAAATAGCCAATGAGGTGCGCCAACTAACCGCCAAAGGGATGCGTCCACCACACTTGGCAGCCGTAATTGTAGGCAACGACGGTGCCAGCCAGACTTATGTGGCCAATAAGGAAAAATCGAGCCATGAGGTGGGCTTCACCTCCTCAGTCTACCGTCTTTCGGAAAACATCAGCGAAGAAGAATTGCTCAAAACAATCGAGTTCCTCAACAACGACCCCGATGTTGACGGGTTTATCGTCCAGCTACCCCTACCTGGGCACATCAACCAGCAGAAAGTAATTGGTGCCATCTCGCCCGACAAGGACGTGGATGCCTTCACTCCTGTCAACCTCGGTTGCATGGTTTTGGGCGAAGATTCCTACGTACCCGCCACCCCTATGGGCATCTGCACCTTGCTCAAACGCTACAATGTGGAGACCACTGGCAAGCACTGCGTGGTACTCGGTCGTAGCAATATTGTGGGCACTCCCATCGCCAACTTGCTCTCACGCAAAGGGTTCGACTGTACCGTTACCATCTGCCACAGCAAAACCGTCAATCTGGCAGACATCACCCGCCAGGCCGACATCCTGATTGCCGCCATCGGCAAGCCCGAATTTGTCACCGCCGACATGGTGAAGGACGGGGCCGTACTGGTGGATGTGGGCATCCACCGTATCCCAGACCAATCCAAGAAAAGCGGCTACCGCATCATCGGCGATGTCAAGCACAGCGAAGTAGACGCCAAATGCAGTTGGGTGACGCCAGTGCCCGGCGGTGTGGGTCCGCTCACCATCGTCTCCCTCATGCAGAACACACTCAAGGCCTATTACCGGCACATCAACAAATAGCGGTAAGCAAGTCCAGCATACCCGTCCGCTCAAATGATGGAAATAATAAAATGGAGGGCAACCCATCGGGCCGCCCTCCATTTATTATGTGTGCGCAACACCCTGCGTTACATGTTGCGGGACACGCAGACCTTGAAGCTAAGGGTCTGACCATCGCCAAGGGCCACGGGGTCGTAGCCATCGAGGTCTTGGATGATAAAGGTAACCTTGTCCTCTTCCCATTCAAAACGCAGGTTTTCGGGGACAATCACCAAGCTCTGGCCACCGTCCTGGTTGTCCACATACACCTCCAGCGGATAAACAAAAGGCAACGTATTCCATGCTCCTAGGTTGTGCTGGCCATCGTAGACATTCCACACGTAGGCCTGCACTGTACCATAGTTGAATACGTCTGCGTTGATGGCATCGAGACTAACGGTGCAGTAGAGATAGTTGTTGCTACCGGGCAAACTGGAGCCCTCCGCGCGCTGCCAATCGGCAGGGTTGATGTTGAATTGAAAGGTCTCGATTTGAGAACCGTAATAATTCTCTACTTTGTTGCAACCTGCAAAGAGCAGAAATGCGGCCATAATCGGCAAGAAGATGTGTTTCAGTTTCATTGTATCGGAATTTTGATTTTGTTACTCGATTTTCTACAGTGCAAAATTACATTTTTTTTCTCTGTAATTTTCCTTCGGCAATGATATTTTTCCTTTTTTGTCGAAAGAGTGGGCATGGAAGGACTTATCACAGTGCAGATAAACATTCCGTAATGCGAGAAAGAAATAAGCATCCTTGGCAAATAATGGTCGAAAGGGAAACGTCCCACAATCCGGTAGGTTCTGCAAATGAAGTGAAAGCGAGTTGGACGGGGCAAAAAAGTTGCCATATGCGATTTATTTCGTACCTTTGCACCGCCAAAAGCAGTAAGAAACAAGGTGTGCCATTGCTGCACCACGGGAGCCGATTCCGTTTAAGGCAGAGCATTATGAGCAAGGAAATACCTACACAACTACATGAATGAGCCGGCTTGGAATCGATGGGGTGAGGCAAGTAAAACGGGAGCGGAGGCACCCGACCACAACTGTTGGTCGAATTGCCACCTCCCCCAAAAAACAGAGTACCGCATGAAAAAATTTGTCATCACTATGGTCCTGATACTGGCCAGCATCGCGCCACAGGCCCAAAATTTTCCCTTTCAAGACACTTCGCTAAGCATAGACGAGCGCGTGGAGGACCTACTGAGCCGGCTGACCTTGGAAGAGAAAATGGCCATGATGGAACACCGCAACCCTGCCATTCCCTCCCTGAACATTCCCGCCTACAGCTGGTGGAATGAAGCCCTGCACGGGGTGGGGCGCAACGGCTACGCCACCGTATGGCCCACGCCTGTGGCATTGGCAGCCTCCTACAACACCCCGATGGTGTTCAACATCTTCTCCGAAGTAGCCATCGAAGCCAACATCAAGTACGTCGACGCACGCCGCAACGACACCTGCACCGCCTTGCGCCAACCCACCGACTATACTGGACTGACATTCTTCACCCCGAACATCAATATCTTCCGCGACCCCCGTTGGGGGCGCGGTATGGAGACCTATGGCGAAGACCCATTCCTCACCGCCACCATGGGCCTAGCATGCGTAAGCGGCTTGCAGCACAGCTATATGCCATATCATCAGGGGCATCCACAACAGCACTACCCCGTGCCTCTGACTGCCGCTGCCTGCATCAAGCACCTGGCCGTGCACAGCGGCCCCGAAGGCATCCGGCACGAATTCGATGCCAAAGTAACTCCACGCGATTTATGGACCACCTATCTGCCGGCCTTTGAATACATCATCCGCAACAGCGACGTGCAACAGGTGATGTGCGGCTACAACCGACTCAACGGCACCCCCTGTTGCACCAATCGGGAGTTGCTGGTCGACATTCTGCGCCATAAATGGCACTACGACGGGCTACTGGTAACCGACTGCTGGGCACTGAACGACTGCTGGGAGCGCGACACCGTGGTCCCGCGCCACAAGACCCACCCTACCGCTGCCGCCACCGCCGCCGATGCCTTTGGCTGGGAGGTGGACCTCGAATGCGGCAGCGGGTTGCAAGCCCTGCGCACTGCCGTGGACTCGGGTTACATTCCGGAACATAAAATCAACGAGCACCTCCGCCGCATCCTCCGCACTCGTATGCGCGCCGAACTGGACGACCCGCGCGAGCTGCCCGCCACCAACCTGACCCCTGCCCGCGCATGCGCTGAAAGCTTGGTGCTACTGCGCAACGAGGGCAACCTGCTACCCCTACAAGGCAAGCGCACCCGGATATTCCTGGCTGGCCCCAACAGCACGGACACCCTAATGCCACTGGGCAACTACAACGGCATCCCACACCATACCATAAGCATCCGCGAAGGCCTCGCTAGCCGCTTTACTATGGTAAGCCGCCCTAGCAAAGCCGACGTGATTGTTTACGCCGCCGGCCTAAGCCCCCAGCTCGAAGGCGAGGAACTGCAGGTGCAAATTCCCGGATTCTACAAAGGCGACCGAACCACGATTGAGCTACCCCAAGCCCAACGCAAAGAACTGCAACGCCTACAACGCAAAGGCAAGCCGGTGGTGCTACTGATTTGTAGTAGCAGCGCCGTGGCACTGGAGAAAAAGGCCCAACAGTGCGAAGCCATATTGGCATGCTGGTATGGAGGAGAGGCCATGGGCGAAGCCATTGCCGCTAGCCTAGCAGGAGAGTACGACTGCTTTGGCAGATTGCCCGTCACCTGGTACCGCTCCACGGAGCAACTACCCGACTTTGCGGACTATAGCATGCAGGGGCGCACCTACCGCTACATGGACCCGAGCGAACCCCTCTACCCCTTCGGATACGGCCTTAACTACGCCGGTGCTGTGCTGGAGAGCCAAAACGTCGACTGGCACAACCTAAAGGTAACCGGCACCGTAAGGCGCACTGGGCAGGCACTGCCACACGCCTTGGCACCAAGCACAACGGTAGTAAAGGTCTACATGACAAACCACGACGACCCCAAAGGCCCTCGGAAAAGCCTAGTTGGCTACCAAAAGGTGGAGCTACCTGCGGACGGCACCCCAGTGGCCTTCGAGATTGAGATAGACCCCTTTTGGCTCCGTCATTTTGACGAAAGCATACAGGAAATGTCCGAGTGGAAACGCACCGACCGCATAGAGCTGCAGGTGACACTGTGAACACGGGCAAAGAAAAAGAAGAAAAAAAGTAATGAAAAGTAATAAAAAGTAAAAACAAAACGACAACAGATGAAAAAAGCAGACTGGATTGTAGTCCTCGTTGCGGTGGTCGTGCTGACTCCGTTCTTCATCCCGGCAACGGTTTTTTTTGCATGGTTTGAGGCTTCCACAGCAGCCCACCCTTTTATTATGGCATTCTTCAAATTTGCCATCCTTGCTACCTTTGGCGAAATGCTGGCCATGCGCATCCGCAAGGGGTGCTATGCCGAAAAGGGTTTTGGCATTGTGCCTAGAATGATGGTTTGGGGATTTTTGGGCATGTGCATCACAATGGCCATGGTAATATTCAAGAACGGCGTCCCCACCTTTCTAGAGACAGTGGGCGGATGCCAAGACGGCACCTTGGCGACTATTTTCAAAGCCCCAGAGCTCTCTTGGGGCAAGTTGGGCATTGCCTTTGCAGTCAGCGTGCTGATGAACAGCATCTTTGCCCCAGTGATGATGAC
Organism: uncultured Bacteroidaceae bacterium; assembly: GCA_964483145.1. Classification (GTDB taxonomy): domain Bacteria; phylum Bacteroidota; class Bacteroidia; order Bacteroidales; family P3; genus Colimorpha. The sequence continues at coordinate 29,735 of CAZAAK010000012.1, read as the reverse complement.
CTTTCACAAATGCACCGACATACATATCCTTGACAACGGTGGCACCGTTCGCGGTCTGCTACGTCCAATGAAGATGCGAGAGATTATGAGCCAGAAGATTAATTGGGAGGTGCAGTGGAACGTGGTCATCAAGAAAACCATTCCCCTCTTTTGGTTCCCTGCGCACACCATCACCTTTATCCTACCACCCACCTTCCAAGTGCTTTTTGCCGCACTACTGGGCGTGGCTCTAGGTCTAATCTTAGCATTGGCTGGAGGCAGCAAAAAATGAAAAAAAAATTGGTACTGACGCTCGTTTGGGGTGCTCTGGCACTGTCCGCTACTCAAGCACAAAACTTTGAGTTCGACTTCCACGGCTTTGTCAACCCACACTATTATGCCGACAGCCGTGGCGTGGTTGGCGGTCGGGAGGACATGATGCTTTTCTACCCCAAGCCTATCACCCTCGATGACCAAGGCCGTGATGTCAACGATGGATGGCAAGCCAACATGCTGGCCATCACAGCCCGATTGGGCCTTGGGGTGTGCGGACCCGAGATGCTAGGAGCCAAAACAAGTGCTTATATTGAGGGTGACTTCACCGGCGCCACCAACGCCACTATCAACAACCTGCGCCTGCGCCATGCCTACCTGACCCTGGACTGGGGAAGGCATAGCCTGCTGGCAGGGCAGTACTGGTACGCCATGGTGGTGCACGAAATCATGCCTATGACCAACCCCTTGAACATGGGAGCACCGTTCCACTGCTATGCCCGCCAGCCACAGGTGCGCTACACCTTCCACTCCGAAGGGTGGGAGGCCGTGGCGGTGGCGCAGTGGCAGTTGGACAATATGAGCCAAGGCCTGCTCAACGGAACGGTGCAAAACAGCACCCTCTTTGCCCGACACAGCCCCCTACCCGAATTCACCGCACAATTGCGGTATCGCAAGGGGCGTCTCTTTGTGGGTGCAGCGGCAAACCTCAAGACCATACAACCGGTTGTCAACACCACCACTGCCGAAGAAAAACACCTCTACAGTTCGCCTTCCTACTCAATTTTTGGTAGCTACCGCACCGCCCGAATCACCGTCAAGGCTCAAACTTTGCTAAACAACAACCTCTACGAAGGCTGTTCGTTGGGCGGATATGTGCTAGTATCGGACTCGACAGGCCGCATTTGCGACACACGCGATTGGAGCTTCAACACCGTTTGGATAGATGCCGAGAAAAACTACGGGCACTGGCGTCCGGGACTTTTTGTAGGCTATGCCCGGAACGCCGATGTCGTCGAAAAAAACACCAGCCCAACATACTCCTACACCTATCTGGGCCGTGGGCACGACCTCGAATACCTCTGGCGCGTGCAGCCACGCCTTACCTACAATACACTCAAGGGGCTCAGCCTCACCGCCGAAGCGGAGTACACCCACGCCGGCTACAAAACGCCTGTGGGCAACCTGAGACTTTCGTTGAGCATCGTCTACGCATTCTGACCAACATACAACAAGAAAAAACCTTCATGATTTCGAACTACCATACCCATACCAACTATTGCGATGGCCATGCCACGCCACGCCAGATGATCGAATTTGCCATAGCACATGGCATCAAACACCTAGGCTTTTCAGGACATGCGCCACTGCCCTACGAAAACACCTTCTCCATCCACGCCGACAAATACATCGAATACTGCAATACCGTACGCGCCCTACAACAGGAATATGCCGGGCAAATCGAAATCCGGTTGGGGCTGGAAATTGACTATGTGCCTGGATTGCTAGAGGATTTTGCCCCGCTGGTCGAGCAAGGCGGGCTACAGTACACCATTGGCAGCATTCACCTAGTACCCAACCCCAACGACATCGCACAACTGCGCAGGCGCCCTAGCCAGGCAAGTCAATACCTATGGATGATCGACGGCCCGCGCTATCAGACCTACGACGATGGCCTACAGCGCCATTTTGACAACGACATCCGGCGGGCCGTAAGGGCCTTCTTCCATCAAACCAACGCTATGATAGAAAGCCAACGCCCCACCATCGTAGGACACTTCGACAAGGTGGTGATGCACAACCGCGACCGATACTTCCACTATGACGACCCCTGGTTCACCAACCTCATGTACGAAACCCTGCAACTTATCCGAGAGAGTGACTGCATCTGCGAAATCAACACGCGCGGTCTCTACAAAGGACGGCACAACGATTACTACCCCGGCCGTAGCACCATCCGCCACATGAATACGCTAGGCATTCCCGTGATTGTCAGCACCGATGCCCATGCCCCAGAGGATTTGATACGAACCGAAGGATGCGAGGAGTTCCTCCACAGCATCGGATACAGGGAGGTGATAACACAGCTGTGACATTTCTCTCGGCCTCTTGAGCGCTGCCGCCAGCCACCGGAAGTGGAAACCTTCGGGTCGTTGACTAGGGTCTTTCGATTCGTGCCGTACCCGGTTCTATCGAATGAAAACTTAAGCAAACATATACTCTATCTATTCTATACACATGGAAATTCTATTTTCTTTTCTTGGTGGGCTTGTCCTGGCATCGGCTATCACCTTTCCCGTTGCAATGCGCATCGTAAAATCCCGTGTTTCGCAGGCGGAGCAAGCTGCGAAGAAGCAGGCCGAAGTAGAATTTCTTCGAGAACAGACCCGACTGGAGTTGGAACTTTCGCACGCAAATCAACGGGCGGAAGAGCTTTGCGCCAAGTTGGAGGACTGTAAGACCGAGACGCTGCACCGAGTTCAAGAGGCCAAAAATGAGGGGGAAGAGAGGCTGAAACAGGCTAAGGTCGAGGCGGAAGAGACCATGAGAGCAGTAAAAGCCGAAGCTACCTCCCGACTCGAGGACGCAAAGAACGAACTTAAAAAGCGCAACGAAGAAGACAACACCCTAAGAGAGCTCGCGCACCAAAAAGCCATGGATGCCTTGCAAAAGCGCTTCGATGAGACAATGGCCAAAGTAAGTGCACAGGTAAAGACCGACACCAACGAGATGCTCAAAGCCCGCCAAAAGGAATTCTCCGAAGCAAGCAACATCAGCATCGGACAGCTCGTCAATCCGCTCAAGGAAAATATTGCCCAACTTAAGAAAGCCATGGAAGAGGACAACAAAGAGCAGGCCGAGCGCAATGGAGAAATGAGCGAGCGCATCAAGAGCCTGATGGAACACAGCGATGCCGCCCGCAAAAGCGCCGACGAACTTGCCGCTGCCTTCAAGCACGGCTGCAAAGTTCAGGGCGACTGGGGCGAGACCATCCTCGAAGAGCTTCTCTCCTCTCAAGGGCTCACCAAGGGCGTACATTTCGACACCCAGCCAACCATCCTTGATGCTTCAGGGAACCCCGTACGCTCCGAAACAGGCGGCACCTATCGCCCAGATGTTATCCTGCACCTTGATGAGCACCGCGAGGTGATAATCGACTCTAAGGTGTCACTTACAGCCTATGTGGACTATGTCAACGCAACGGATGAGGCGGAGAGACAAAAGTACTTGAAGTCCCATCTCGAAAGCATCAAAAAACATGTCAAGGAACTCGCCGCCAAGGATTACACCGCTCACGTGCAAGCACCCAAGATTTCGGCCGGATACGTAATCATGTTCGTCCCTAATGTCGGCGCACTCTGGACTGCCCTCAATACCGAACCAGACCTCTGGCGTAGGGCTGCAGAAAAGAATGTTTATATTGCTGATGAACAAAGCCTTTACGGAGCGCTAAAAATTGTCCGCAACACCTGGACCTTGGTAGTCCAAGCTCAAAATCACGAGAAAGTCTACAGCTTGGCCAATGAGATGATAGAACGAGTGGGCCTGTTTATGGAAAAGTACGAAGCCATCGGCAAGGCTCTCAAGAAGGCTTCGGACGAGTATGAGGACGGGCTAAAAAAACTCGATGCCAAAGGTCAAAGTATCATCAACACCTCCAGTAAGTTGCTGAAACTCGGAGCCAAAAAAAACACCAAACACCCCATCAAGGCGCTACAAGACATCGACGAAACTCCAACCCTATCGGAAGGCTCTGCCACTCTGCACCTAAAAGAATAACCAAAATCTTGGCAAACTAGGGGGCTGTTTTTGAGCAAAAAACTCACCAACAACACACGCCTTCCATAGTTCATACCTCCCTAAAATCTGCTGACCACCGCGCCCGCTCACCCCAACTAACGCTGTTTCTCAAACTTGGCAAAAAGCATTCCTCTGATGTAGTCCTGCACACTGGCATCATATGTAACCTTAAAAAGATCAAGGCCTTTGTCTGTCTTTTCATACCAAAGCTCCTCTTTGTTAGAGAGGCATAGAATGTGGGAGGGCATGTCAAAGGAATAGAAGAAATGGAACGACTGAGTGTCGGCCTTGCCATTTTCATAGGTGCGAATGAGCACACTGTCGGCAAACTGATAGGTTAGCTTGCCTTTGGCATCGGTGTAAGTCCCAACAAGGTCGTTCAGCCGGTGGGCAACCAACAGGTCGCGGTAAGCTTCCATGGGTGTTTTGTTGCCTGGGTCGTACTGCCAAAGGGTGTCGCACTCGGGGTCTTCGGGGTTGTGGCAGACAATTATGGAAAGGTCACCGTAAGGCTCCCGCACAGCGGTATCCCCCTCCACACCCATTGCCACCCACGACTCGCCAACAACAGGCTGGATAACAAAGGTATCAACGGCTATCTGGCGGAGTGCAAACGTGGAGCCACCCTCATGGAGGGTACCCCCAGCAAAGTTGTAGAGCCCAGCGGAAGCTGTGTCGGTGCTGCCAACAAAGAACTCATAGCCATCGAACCAACATGTGTTGTCGAAATCGAAAGACACAACCTCCTTCTCGCGGGAGCTGTTGCAAGCCACACCAAACAAGGCAAGGCAGATGGAAAGTAAAATCGAACTCTTTTTCATAATGTTAGCTACCGTCATATTAAGGAAACTCACCACCCTCAACTCGCAGGGTCTACCGACAAAAAACACGCTACTTACTCCCCTCCCATCACCTTGGCAATGTAGGAAGCCAACTCCCCAGCTTGCTGCTTCTTGAGCAACTTGTCGGCAAGCTTGGACTTGCCAATTACATCCTTGTGGGAAAAATAAAAGTTGAGCATATCATCCACAGCCACATTGGCACAGATGAGACTGCCATCTTCGGAATGGACAATGCTGTGGCGCACCCAGCCTGCAATATAGGCAAGGAGCAAAGCATTCTTTTGGCTGTCAACCAACGCCTCGTTGACGGCAACGGATACACTCGGGCTACCAGAAACCCAACGGAGGAGAAAACTGGCACACTCTTCGTGCTTGGGGGAATTAAAACTGGGGTCGGTATCAAGCAGATAGTTGCAACAGTTCAACACATCAGCCTCATAACTGGCATATTCCGAAGGCCACATCTTCTCAGGAAGAATAGGAAGGGAGAACTGTTGGGCCACAACGCATTGGGCCAAAACAAAGGCGACAAGAAGCAAGGCGAGTTTTTTCATGACGTTTTTCGTTGTTGTTCCTACCATTAACGGCAGAGGCCTCTTTTGATTGTGTAGGGATTGAATATTTTTTTGCTTTGCGGATTTTTTCGTACCTTTGTGCAACAGAAATAAAACCGAGAATATATCATATACAAGTGGATATCATCATTATAGCCAATGGGGCATTCCCCACGGCAACATCTGTGCTAAACCTGATGGACAAGGCCGACCTAGTGGTGTGCTGCGATGGCGCATTGGAAAAATATCTGCACTGGTACCGTCAACAGTCTCCTCGCCCACAACAGAAGGTAGCAGTTGTAGGCGATGGCGACTCTCTCTCCCCTACCCTGTTACGGGAGGCCCAAAGCGAAGGGTTGGCACCGGACCACCTACAGATTGCAGAGCAGGAATCCAACGACTTGAGCAAGGCGGTACGCTATGCGGAAAGCAAAACTCACCACTTGGGAAAAGAAAACATTCGTGTGCACATCCTCGGCGCTACTGGCAAGCGCGAAGACCACACGATGGGCAACATCACATTGCTGGCGTACTACAACGAGGCTTATCCCAAAATAGGATTTGACATGCCCAGCGACTATGGCACCTTCTATCCCGTCAACGGCGCGCGGCGTTTTCAGTCCTACCCAGGCCAGCAGGTGAGCCTTTTTGCACTAAAACCGTGCAATCCAATAACTGTGTCGGGGTTGGTGTACCCGATAGAGAACCGCTGCCTCGAATGGCTGTGGGAAGGCACACTCAACGAAGCCATCGGCTCCAGTTTTGAAGTGTTCGGCGAAAGGGTGATTGTCTATCTCAAGCGGTAACGGATAGCGCCCCAAAGCATATTTTTGTACACTAGCTCGGCTAGTCAAGAGGCTGATACCCGCCCAGCAAGCCCCCCCCTAAGGCTAATAACAGAAGCACTTGACCTCAGTCTTTCCCCTCTATCATAGTTTTCTTTAAGACTCGACCTATACACAACCAAACGGATTTGCCACGCACTTTCCGCGACAAATCCGTCCAATACATTGTTTCTAAAAAAAAGTCGGGGCGAAAAGACTCGAACTTTCGACCCCTTGCACCCCATGCAAGTGCGCTAGCCAACTGCGCCACGCCCCGAACAATTTGCTTCGTTTGTGATTCTCATCCTCTCGAAAACGGTTGCAAAAGTACTGCTTTTTTTTTATTCCGACAAATTTTTTTTCAAAGATTTTCCATCAACCCGCCTCAATATCATTATTACAGGCTATAAATCATTCATTTATCACCGTCACGTAAAACCGCAAAAATTATGTTTTTTGCCTCTTCGGAGGCCTTATTTTCACCCTCTCGATTGCCGTTTACAAACGAAATTTGCCCTATGGAAGGCAACACAGAAATGAAATATTGCTGCAAATCACTAATTCTATGCTCAATAACCATTCTATTGAATATTGTGTCAGAGGTTTGATTGCATTGCAGGGTCAGTTCTAGATGCACATGCGGATTATCCCTGAGGAAATCAGCCAGTGGTGAAAGCGCCCGCTTGCCGTCATCGGAAAGTTCCACATCACACCCGCCTCGATAGATATGGTCGAATACCATTACCCGATCGAACGGTAGGTATGAGAGAGTGACATCACGACGGTCTTCCGCAACCAAAAAGCTCTCATCCTGGCGAATAGCCGAGGTGATGACCGAATAGTTGAAATAGTTCCTACACCTAACCGACAATTCATACCCTGTGCCGGGCAGCACATAGAGCCGGTAGTCTCCTTCCCCGCCCGAAACGGTAGAATTGACTTGGCGGCCATCGCGCAACACCGTTACCACAGCACCACCTACCGGCCGCCCCTTTTCATCAGTCACCTTTCCGGTGAGCATCACCCCATCAAGCCGCCCATTAAAGCAATAGAGTTCCTCGCGACCTCCACGGTCGGTAATCCAATAGCCCCGCTGCAACGAGGTATCCACTGCCAACTCGATGTCGTTGCTGTCGCTATTGATAGGGGCTGGCAACCGCTGGGGCTGATAAGAACCGAAAAGAATATTGTCAACAGTGCATCCAGGCTTGATATGGACGGCGTAGAAATCATACACAGCCCCATTCTGCTGCAAATTGGTGGAATAAATAAGGTAGTTTCCGTAGAAAACCGGATTTATTTCGTTACCGGCAGTATTGATAGTCCCGCCCATATTGAGGGGTCTAGACCATTTCTTGCCATTCCAAAAAGAACACCACAGGTCGTACCCTCCCAGCCCTACCTTGTTCTGCGATGAGAAGACCATCATCTTGCCATCGGCAGAAAAAGTGGGGTGGTATACGGCCATATTCCAAGAACGTGAGCTAACTTGACGATTCTTGCGACCACGCCCCTGCACGTGGAGATAGAGGCCGTAACGCCCGCTCGATTTATCCATGCTCGAAAAATAAAGCATGCCGTCGCGCGGATTGCGCACCACATAGCTCAAATCCGAACCGAGATAATGGGCCAGCGTATCAGGCCTCAGCATATAAACCACGCCCTCAGACATTTCCGATCCCACCATAACACTCCCGCTATAGCCATAGAGGCGTCCGTCAACCATGGTAAGATTCTTGAGCCCCCACGAAAGCTTTACATTGTCCTGCGGCACAACAACGACGGACTGCTGAGCCTGTAACAGCGTCGCCAACAATACAAGGGTCAATAGAAAGGCTGACTTTTTCATATTGCCACTACTTCTCGAAAGCTATGGGCAAGGCCTCTTCCATCTGGCTGATATAGTGAAAGGTCAAGCCGGTGAGATAGTTCTGCGGAATGTCCTCAATATCGCGGCGGTTATCTTCACAAAGGATGATATCCGTAATACCAGCACGCTTGGCCGCAAGAATCTTCTCCCTTATACCGCCCACTGGAGTCACCTGCCCCCGAAGGGTGATTTCCCCTGTCATGGCAACCGTCGGAATGACCCTCTTTTGGGTAAATGCGGAGACCATGGCCACGAACATAGTGATGCCCGCCGAAGGCCCGTCCTTGGGTGTGGCACCTTCGGGCACATGTATGTGGATATTGCTGTTTTCCACCTTTTCCATATCCACACCAAAACGGTCGGTATTGGCCTTGAGATATTCAAACGCCAGCGTGGCCGACTCCTTCATTACATCACCCAAATTGCCGGTCATGCTAAGCGTACCCTTACCTTTGCTGATGCTAGATTCAATAAAGAGAATTTCTCCCCCTACCTGAGTCCACGCTAGCCCAGTAACAACACCCACCTTCGGCTCGTTGCCACGACGCTCGCTGTTGTGGATAGGCAAGCCCAAGATATCCTTCAGCTCCGATGTTTGGACAATCTTGTTAATCTCTTGACCATCGGCCAACTGCACAGCGCGGCGGCGGATAATCTTGGCAATGGCTCTCTCCAACTGTCGCACACCGCTTTCGCGAGTGTAGTCGTTGATGACGGTAGTGAGCAAATCGGTGCTGAATTTGAGGGCATGGCGGTCAAGACCGTGCTCAACCAACAGCTTGGGAATCAAGTGCCGCTGGGCAATTTCCAACTTCTCCTCCAAAATATAGCCACTGATGTCAATCACCTCCATGCGGTCCAACAGGGCAGGTTGTATGCTACCCAAGGTATTGGCGGTGGCAATAAAGAGAACATTGGAAAGATCGTAGTCTAAGTCAAGATAGTTGTCGTGGAAAGCATTGTTCTGTTCGGGATCCAATACTTCCAAAAGCGCCGAGGTAGGGTCCCCGTTATGGCTCATACCCTGCACCTTGTCAATTTCATCAAGCACAAAGACTGGGTTACTCACACCCGCTTTCTTGATGCTTTGGATGATGCGCCCAGGCATCGCACCCACATAGGTCTTGCGGTGACCGCGAATCTCGGCCTCATCGTGCAGACCACCAAGAGCCACGCGCACATACTTGCGCTTCATGGCAGCAGCTATGCTCTTGCCCAACGAAGTCTTTCCCGTGCCTGGAGGTCCTACCAAACAAAGGATCGGACTCTTCATATCACCTTTTAAGCTGAGCACCGCGATGTACTCAACAATGCGCTGCTTAACCTTTTCCATGCCGTAATGGTCCTTGTCCAGTACCTTCATTGCGTGGGGTGTGCGCAAATCATCCTTACTGTATTCATTCCATGGAAGGGCAAGCAACAGCTCGGCATAGTTAATCTCCACTGTGTAGTCGGGCGTCTGCGGCGGAGTGCGACGAAGTTTCTCTATGCTGCGCATAAAGGCATCGTTAACAGTCTTGCTCCACTTCTTTTTGGCAGCGCAATCCAACAGGTGCTGTATCTCTTTGTCAGTGGGCGAACCGCCCAATTCGTCCTGAATAACGCGCATCTGCTGGTTGAGAAAGTATTCACGTTGCTGGCGGTCCATTTCTTGACGAGTCTTGTCCTGAATATCATCGCGCACGCTGAAATACTCCCGCTCTTTATCTAAATACTCCAACACCATTTTGGCACGGTTTTCATAACCGCTGCAGTCTAGTATCTGCTGCTTGTCGGTATAGGAAATATCCAAATGGGAAGCTACATAGTTAATCAAGATGCGGTCGCTACCAATATTACTCAACGAGCTAAGCACATCCTTGGCAACAGAGCCCTTGCCGCTACTCTTCTTCTGTTGCAGCTCGGCATAGCGCTTGCGGATTGCAATTGCCTGACTGTGGAAGATGCGCGGATGCTCCTCCTTGGTATTTTCATCCAACAGAGTGGCACGACCCATATAGTACGGCTCGGTACGGGTAATGGCATCAAGTTTGCACTTCATGGTCCCCTGAAGTATGGCCATGCACTCGCCCCTCGGCATGTCTACCACGCGCAACACACGGGCTATAACTCCGGTAGTGTACATATCGTCCATTGTGGGGTCGTCCGCATCGTTACGTTGCGTACAGGCTATAATGCGTAAGCTTTTGCGCTCGGCATTGCGCACTAGCTGTAGCGAGCTCTTTCGCCCTACCGAAATAGGCATCACCGTACCCGGGAAAAGCACATTGCTACGGATAGGCAACAGCGGCATCTCCTCGGGGAGGCTCTCCTCGTACAACAGGAACGATTCGTCTTCTTTGGATACCAGCGGTATGATTTCTGCTCTCTGGGCCAAGGTATCTTCGGCGGAAAGTTCGTCAAGTTCTAAATCCATCTCTATTCTTTCTTCTGGAGTATTGTGTTTCATTGGGCGTATAACAGGCTTGTCATTCGTCCGGTCCCCTTCTCTCTCCCAAAAGGACCGGTAGCACTACTGTTATACGCAAAAAATAATAAAAAGTTTCAGTCTCGTTTGTTCTTGTCTTCGTTTTTCTTCTCAACATAGATCTCAATATTCTTGACAATCCAGTTGATGCAAACCACCACTGCCACAGCTACAATCGCCTGACGCCACATGCCATAGCCGCACAGGCACCCTATTGCCGCACTGCACCAAATTGTGGCAGCGCTCCCAAGCCCATGTATCGAAAGGCCATCTTTCATAATAACGCCAGCCCCCAAAAATCCAATCCCTGTAACCACCTGCGAAAGTACGCGCAAGTTGTCATTATTAACCATCCCTCCATTTTGAACGGCTTGGCCTATGACACTCTCCGAAGTGAGTATGAATATACACGCACCCACCGCTACCAACGAGTTGACCGCCAACCCAGCGTTGCGCTTGCGCACCTGACGCTCAATGCCAATGATGATGCCAGCTATCATTGCACAGAGAATCCGATTGAAGAAGACTTGTAATGGCATGGGATTGATGCTTGAAGGTTTCTGTTTTATATCACTTAACGCAGGCGGTCAGAGGCCGGCTAGGACAACCACAATTTCTCCTCTAACCTCGTCGTTGCCAAAGTGCGCACGCACTTCGCGTATGGTCCCGCGCACAGTTTCGGCATGCAACTTGCTAATCTCTCTGGAAACGCTCACCCTACGTTCTTCTCCTACAACCTCCGCCAACTCATCAAGAAGTCTAATCAAGCGGTATGGCGACTCGTAGATAACCATCGTGTGGCTCTCTTTCGACAATTGACCTAGCGCCGTCTGCCGACCTTTTTTGTGAGGCAAAAAACCCAGAAAAACAAACCGGTCACACGGCAGTCCGCTGTCCACCAAGGCAGGCACAAAAGCCGTCGCTCCAGGGAGAGTCTCCACCTCAATACCGTTCCTGACGCATTCGCGCACCAACAAAAAACCAGGGTCGCTGATTCCTGGAGTGCCGGCATCAGTCACCAGTGCAACAGTCATCCCACCAAGCAACCTCTCTACCACACTCTGCAATGTTTGGTGCTCATTGAAAATATGATAGGACTGTAGCGGCGTGCTGATGCCATAGTGCTGCATCAACACCCGCGAGGTGCGGGTGTCCTCGGCTAGGATAAGATCCGCCCCCTTCAGTACCTCGACGGCACGATAGGTCATGTCGCCAAGGTTACCGACAGGTGTGGGGACTAAATAAAGCTTCATTCGTCTTCTTCGAAATCTTCGGGAATCTCCATGTCATGGAAGACATTGGTGACATCATCATCCTCTTCAAGCAGATTGATAACCTTCATCACCTTGCGAACGGAATCCGTGTCAATCTCGCGAGTGGTGTTGGGTATGCGCTGCAACTCGGCACTCTCACACTCAATATGCAACTCTTCCAGCATCTTGACCATATTGCCAAAATCCTCGTAGGCAGTGTAGAGGGTCAAATAGTCGTCGTCAACCTCCATCTCTTCAAGACCCCCGTCAATAAGGGTCATCTCAAGCTCCTCTATATTCATCTCCGGCTTGCGGGGAACCACAAAAACACCCTTGCGCGTAAACAGAAAACTAAGGCTACCGTTGGTCTCCATCGTGCCGCCATTCTTGTTCATAATACTGCGGACATTGGCTACAGTGCGCATATTGTTGTCGGACAGACACTCAATAAACAAGGCTATCCCGTGGGCTACATGACACTCGAAAGTAATCTCCTGCAACACAGCGGCATCCTTGTCGCTGGCTTTGTTGATAGCGCGCATCAGCGTATCCTTGGGCATATTGCAGCCACGCGCATTCTGCACCAACAAACGCAAACGGGGGTTACTCTCGGGGTCAGGACCGCCTTCACGGACGGCTACGGCTACCTCTTTCAGAATTTTCGAATACTGCTTGGAGCGCTTGGCATCTGCTGCACCTTTGGCTCTCTTGATTTTTGACCATTTGTTGTGTCCTGACATAAAAAAACTGTTTATATTACTATTTATATTATTGATACAATACTATTAATTATTGCTCTTTCCTTACTCCTGACATCAGGATATATAAAACTTCAGATAGGTGATGGGCTTCCCCTCTGCAAGGAACATCCGCTCATAAAAGGTCTGCGTCATCTGCGCCTCCAATAACGAGGGTATCTCCGGATGCTCGGCAGCAGCGACAGCATAGAGGTCGTCAGTGGCATACTCCACACGATACCCCCCCGCCGGTATAACCTCCCCTAAGGTGTAGGCATGCAACTCCTGCGAGTCCGTCTTCAGGTGAATGGGTGCTCCCGGACGAAGAAAACTCTTGTAGTAGTTCAAAAAACGCTCACACGTAAGACGCTTCATCTCCTTTTTGGGCTGCGGATCCGGAAAGGTAATCCATATCTCCGATACCTCCCCTGGCGCAAAAAACTGCTCAATGAGCTCAATACGAGTGCGCAAAAATGCCACATTGCGCATCTGCTCCTCGTTGCTAGTTTTAGCACCTCGCCACAAACGCGCCCCCTTGATGTCCACCCCTATGTAATTACAATCTGGGTGTAACCGGGCTAGCGCTACAGTGTAGTCACCTTTGCCACATCCTAGCTCCAACGTAATGGGATTTTCGTTGGCAAAGTATCCGTTCCACTTACCGCGCAAACCAAACCCCTCCTCCCTCAGCATCTCATAGGAGACCTGAAAGAGATTGGGGAATGTAAGATTCTCGGCAAAGCGTTCTAACTTGTGATGTCCCATCGAAGACTGCTCTAATGTTTCATTCGTTGAAATTCTTGATAGAAACCGGGCCCTGATACCAGGACTTTACGTGGTCCTCCATGGCTTGGGCCGCTGTGAGCGTAGGCGCAGACCCCATGCTAATGTAGTAACCACCGGATTTACTGATGATATAGGCATCGCTCCCCAGTTTCTTCAATTGGTTGGCCAATTTGTTGGCCTTCCTCTTGTCTGTTGCAAAACCAGCGATTATATCATAACCCTGCTTGCTGTTGCGGAAAGTGGGTGCCTCGGGGACTGTCTCCTCAAAGGGCCTGTCAACAAGCGATTTGTACTGTCCATTCCTGCCCTGCCCAGCAGTGCCCTTGTTGGCAAGGCCAAAGCCATCGGCATGCAACCCCAATCTAACCACCAGCTCGTCCAACATATTCTCCAGCAACTCCACATCCATCAATTCTCCCTGCACCTTGTATTGGTAGTAACGGCTACCCCAAGCCTTGTAACTGTCCAAGTGATGCTCCATCCAAAAGTCAGTGTATGGGTGGAAACGCTTGCTACTTATCCCAGGAACCATCAGCTCGTGCAGGCGCCCGCTTGCGTACTGGTCAATGCTGTTCATCATGGGGGCAAATGCATTGCTATAATGGCGGGCCAACAGGAAGTTATGGATGTACTCGGCCATATACGCATGCACATTCTCAACTGTACCCCTCATCTGGCCTTCGTCGAACTCCAGCAAATTGAGCATATTAGTGTCAACCGCGCCCAAAGGCATCATGTCGGCATCATCGTAGCGGCTCCACTCAACCTCCTTGGCGTAGCTACCAGCTCCATTGGTCCCAGCATTCCTAAACACAAGAAAATATAAAGCGCAACCCGCCAACACTAGCAGAAGGAGAATAACTATCCACATCCACCTGCCTCCTTTCTTGTCCCCTCCCCTTGCGGTTGACGACTCGCCATCGCCTGCTTTTTGTTCCTTGTCCCTTACTTTGGCAGCATCTCTTTCACGCTGCCGCAGGGCCTTCTCTGCCTCCTTGGCAGCAGCCTCCTTCTCCTTGGCTAGTAGCGCTGCCTTGCGGGCGGACTCTTTCTCGGCCTTGGCGGCAGCTTTCTCGGCACGCCGGGCCTCTTTGGCTGTTCTAGGCGAAGCCGGAATCTCATCTAGCATCTTCTTTACTTCCGACAGATGCTTGGCCGTAGCGGAGGAACCACTACCGGCCACAGACTCTATAACGGGTTTGGGCGCAGGCTCTTCCCCTTTCGCAGATTCCGTGGCAGACTCTGGCTGTTCGGGTTTAGACGCAGGCTCGGTCTTAGTCTCAGTCTCAGCTTTTGCCTGCTCGGGTTCAGGCATAGGTTGGGGTTCTGCCGGCTCCGGCTCAGCAGCCGAAATCGGTTCTGCCGGCTTCTCAAAAGCGGCAAACGGGTCTTCCTCATTCTTCGGCGTATAGGTGGCCACATTCTCCAAGGGTTGCTCACGACGCTTGCCAGCATCCAGGTCCAGACCTTCCTTGGCAACGAAAACCGCCTTTCCACCCTCTAGGCGCATAGTTCCTATTCCACTGAACTCATGCCCATTGGGGTCACGCCGAAGTTTATCGTTCAAGGCACCTACATAGTTCTTCCACATCATCTCGGCAATCTCCACTGTCACGCATTCACTTTCGGCAATCTTGCGGACAATGGCCTGATTGCCACTTTGGGCGGCAGTCATCACCACAGTACGCCGCGCGGGATAGTATGTGCCAGTGGCAACATCGTGATGCGCGCTCACAGTGCTACTGGTCAATGTCCCCATACCGGGGAATTCCACTACATTTCCTTCTTTGACGAATTCTACGATAAGGTCGGTTATATTCATAGCGTATTCTGTTTTTTCTCGTTTTGCAAGTATTCTTCTGCTGTAGCAAGGTCCTCTGGGCTGTCTATGCCAATGTTGCTCTGCCCAGTGTCGCACACCCGCACAGTGTAGCCGTTCTCTATCCACCGTAGCTGCTCCAACGACTCCGAGCACTCCAACACCGATGGTTGCAACCGCACCACCTCCTTGAGTGTTTCGGCTCTAAAGGCATAAATGCCCACATGCTTGTAGTAGGGTTGGTGCGCAATCCACTGCTCCTGCTCCACCCCACGCAAATAGGGGATGGGCAAGCGGCTAAAGTATATAGCTCTGCCATCCCTGCCACAAACCACCTTCACATTGTTGGGCGAAATCAACTCTTGCAAGTTGTCTATGGCAGTCCTCAAAGTGGCTATCTGCGTGCCGGGGTCGGCAAAACAGTCCACCAAACTGCCTATCTGGCTCTGCTGCACAAAAGGCTCGTCTCCTTGCACATCAACCACCACATCGTAATGCCTGCCTTGGGCTTCGAGGTTGCCGAGCACTTCGCCACAACGGTCTGTTCCGCTCCTATGCCCGCTGTCAGTCAGCATCGCCACCCCTCCAAAAGCCTCCACCGCCTCTACTATGCGGCAGTCATCGGTGGCCACAACAGCGTCCCACGGGGCATCTTTCCCCTCTTCTCTACCGCTCCCCGTCACGCGCTCCCACACCCACTCAATAATGGGCTTGCCCGACAATCGGGCCAACGGCTTGCCCGGGAAGCGGGTTGATGCATATCGGGCGGGTATCACAACTACTACTTTCATCTTTTTTTTTCTTGCTTTCGTGTGTTATCAACAACTTTGGACGTCGTAGGGACGGGTTAATTGAAAAGAGAGTTGATTTCGGCATCTATCATGTTGTACACCATCCCCAAATCTTCATCGCTGGCAACAAAATCAAGCTTGTTGAGGTCCACTATAATGGTCTTCCCCTTGTGGTATTTTCCTATCCAGTCCTCATAACGCTTGTTTAGGCTGGTGAGGTAGTCCAGACGGATGCTATTCTCGTATTCGCGCCCTCGCGACTGGATGTGACGAATAAGCGTCGGCACATCGGCTCTAAGGTAAATAAGCAAGTCGGGAGGTTGACAGAAGGACGACACCAACTCGAATGTCGCCTGGTAATTGTCAAAGTCCCGCGTGTTCATCAACCCCATCGCATGAAGGTTGGGGGTAAATATGTAGGCATCCTCATATAGCGTGCGGTCTTGAATGATATTGGGAGTCTCTTTCTGGATGTCTAGGAGCTGACGGGTGCGCGTGTGGAGGTAGTAGATTTGTATGTTAAACGACCATCGACGCATGTCCTCGTAAAAACTGTTGATATATGGATTCGTCTCGGTGGTCTCAAAAATGGGGCGATATCCGTAGTGACGCGCCAATATTTTTGTTAGAGCAGTCTTCCCCGAACCGATATTTCCCGCAATAGCTATGTGCATAGTACATCCAAATTTGCCTATCCTTTTGTCGCCCAAAAGAATAAACATTTTTATCATTCTATTCTAAAAAAGCAAATGTACAAAAAAAAAACGAGCCACGCGAACTTTTTTGCAAAATAGCATGCTCGCCTCTACAAACCACGGCTCCAACCAAACCACGGCTTCGCACACCCCGCTCCTGCACCCCTTCTTGCCCTCTCTGCCCTAAACCAGCCTCACCTTCAATGATGCAACATCACCCCCCCCCCTACCGCATATGCACCACCGTGATGCCATCACCCCCAAGCTCTACGCGTTCGCTATGGAACGACTGCACCTCTCGATTGCCCCGCAACCATTGGCGAACCATCTGCTTTAGAATGCCATATCCCTTGCCGTGAAGGATGCGAAGTTCCTTCTCTCCAAGCAACTGAGCATCGTCAAAAAAGTGTTGCAACCTCTCCATGGCTTCGTCGGCACGCTGCCCGCGAAGGTCAAGGGTGGGGTTGAAAGTCTTTCGCTTCTCGTTGATGTCGTCGTAGATGGATTGAAATCGACCACTCCGATGACTCAACTTCTCCTGCGGAATTCTCTTTTTACAGGTACCCGTGAGGCGTTCCAGGGCTATGGTCATGCGCACACTATTGCTCTCCACCACAGCCTTTCGGCCTTTCAGCTCCATTACCTGCCCATAAGTCTCCTGCCCATCGATGCGCACGATGCTACCCACCACTATGGGCTCTCCAGGCCTATCTTCAGTCTGCCCGTCGGCGCCCCCAGCTGGTTTGATGACCTGTTGGCTTTGAGCCTCGTGGCGCTCTCGGTCGTGGCGCTCCTGCTCCTCTGCAATGCGCTCCGCCTCTTCCTTCATCTTTTGACGGGCCTGCAGCGTACGTTCGCGTTCGGCCTGCGCCGTCTTAATCTCGCTAATGGTTTGCTCCACCGTGCGGTTGGCTTCGGCTATTATTCGCTGCGCCTCTTTACGGGCAGCGGAGAGTATCTCATAACGCTTACCCTCCAACCTGTCGGTAAGCTGCTGATATTTTTGCGTCACCTCCGAGAGAAAACTATCGGCCGCCTCCAGCTCGGCACGCTCCTTGGCAATCTCCTGCTTGTCAAGCTCCATTTGCTGTAGTTGGTGCTCAAAATTAAGCATCTCGCTACCCACTTTCTCGCTAGCAGCCTTCAGTATATCGGCCGGAAAACCTATGTTTTGGGCTATCTCAAAGGCAAAGGAACTGCCAGGGTGTCCTATGGATAGGCGATATAGAGGCCGCATGCTATGCGTGTCAAAAAGCATGGCCCCATTGCAAATGCCGGGGTATTTGTCGGCCAAGAGTTTAAGATCGGCATAATGAGTGGTTACCACTCCATAGCAATGGCGGCGGTAAAGCTCCTCTAGCAATGCCTCGGCTATGGCGCATCCCGAACGCGGCTCGGTTCCGCCCCCTAGCTCGTCAAGCAAGAAAAGGGTGCTTCCATCGGCAGTCTCCAACAACTCCTTCATGCTCTGCAAATGCGAACTATAGGTGCTCAAGTCGTTGTCGATGGACTGCTCATCGCCAATATCTATGAAAATGCGGTCGAAAATGCCAAACTCCGAAGTCTCGCGACAAGGCACCAACATGCCACATTGCAACATATATTGGATAAGCCCCACTGCCTTGAGACAGACCGATTTGCCTCCAGCATTCGGCCCCGAAACTATCAGGATGTGTGCCTCGTCGCCAAGGTGGATGTCGAATGGCACCACCCGACCCTTGTGATTAAGGTAGAGCAACGGGTGACGCGCATCAAGCCAATCCATTTTAGTGGTGCTCTCCACTATGGGCCGGCCAGCATGCAGGGTAAGGGCAAAACGTGCCTTGGCTCGAATGAAATCAATGCGCGCCAAAAACCAATAGGCATTGATCAAGGCATCCAGTTGCGGACGAATCGCGTCGGTGAAACGAGCCAAAATCTTCTGAATTTCGCGACGCTCGGCAAATTCCAGTTCGCGCAGGTCGTTGTTGAGCTCCACCACTTCCGAAGGCTCCAAATAGGCTGTTTGGCGGGTAGCGGACTCATCGTGAATCAAGCCTTTGATCTTGCGCCGGTGCGTGTCAAGCATCGGAATCACCAAACGCCCGTTCCGAATGGTCACCTCCGCATCTTCCGCAGCCCAACCTTCGCGCTTGGCATGGGCAAGCTGCCGACTAATCTCTACATCAACATCGGTGCGCTTGCCTGCAATCTGACGGCGTATCTGTTGCAGGTCGGGGGATGCGCTGTCGTAGATTTCGCCCCGGTCATCAACTATCTTCTCCAAGGCCTTGAAAATGGCGGGGTCCAGGTCCACATGGGTGGCAAGCTCGTGCAGGTATGGGTAGCGGATGGGGTCGTCGCGCAAAAGAAAGTGCAGGCATTCCAATACAGTGCGCAACGAGCATTTGAGGTCAAAAATCGCCTCCTGCCCTATGGCTGTACCTATCTTCTTAAGGCGGACAAGCTCGTCCGTAAGGTCTATAAAATCTTGGGTAGGAAAACCGCTTTCCATCACCAATATCTGGCGAAATTCCTCGGTCTGCTGCAACTCGCGTACCACCCGGTCGTAACGGGTGCAGAAGGTCATCTCTTGCGTCATCCGCACGGCTAGCGCATTACTGCATTCTGCACCAACCAGCTCGCGTATCTTGGTAAAGCCTAGTTTATCTTCGAGGGTCATGTTGTCGGGATTCTTGTTTTTTCTTAGGAATAATCTCCAAAGTTGGGGTGTTACCAGTTGCCTTTGAGGGCAAAACGTAAATGGCTAACCTTCGGTCAGTCCATGTCAAGGTAAAAAGGCCAGTGGCTTCTAAAGTGCTGCAACCCAGCCTTGCTAAAGGTGGCAATGCCAACCTGTGGCACATCAGCAGTGCATGCGCTCAATGGCAACCCCTTGTAATCAATGGCAGCGCTATGGCCCACATAGGCTATGCCTGTACCGTCAACACCCACTCGGTTAACTCCTACCACGTAGGCCTCGTTTTCAATGGCGCGGGCGCGCAAAAGGGTGTCCCACGCCGCCGCTCGGCTGCCTGGCCAATTGGCGCAAAGCAACAGTATGTCGTAGTCGGGCGGGTTGCCGGTGCGAAGCCATTTGGGGAAGCGCAAATCGTAGCACACCGCTGGCTTCAAATGCCACCCGCGCCACTCAAATAGCCCACGCTCCAGCCCACGCTCTAGTTGGCTCGCCTCGGTGCTCACGCGAAAGGTATGCCCCTTGTCATAGTAGCCATAACTACCGTCCGGGCGCACCCAGTGGAGCCGGTTGAAAACTGCCGTCCGCCCAGGGTGTATGCGGCTGGCATCCCTTACAGCCCATGTGCCAACAAAAAGGGCATTGTGTCGCTGGGCCATCTCCTGGGCAAACCGCAACGTGGCCCCCTGCGCGCTCTCGGCCAAAGCGGCCATGTTGTCGCTAAAACCAGTGTTGAAGGTCTCTGGCACAACCAACACATCCACAGGCCCTTCAAGCCCAGCAAAGGCTTCCTCCACCAATCGGTGATTAGCCTCGCTATCCTCCCACACAATCTCCTGCTGAAAGTATGCTATCGTAAGCTCCTCCCGGCCCATGAAGCCGTCCTCAAGGTTATTCTCTTCCGTCATCTAATTGTTTTTGTTCTTGCACAAAAGTCCCTCTCCCGCACCTCGCTTCAAGGCTCCGTCGCGCCTCCTCCCGGTCTGCATTTAGTTGGCACACAAGCTCGGCAATGCTGCCGAACTTCTGCACCTGCCGCAAGTGCGCAACAAATTCCACCCGCAACGTGGTGTCATAAAGGTCGCCGTCAAAATCAAAAATATTGACCTCAAACACCGGCTTGTCCAACCCAAAGGTGGGCTGCCCTCCAAAGTTGGCCATGCCTATGCGAGGCTCTGTGCTGCCTTCCAGATAAATGCGCACTGCATACACGCCATCGGCCGGCATTACCTTTGTGGTATCGTCAAGGCAAACATTGGCCGTGGGAAAACCCAGCCGTCTGCCCATCTGGCGCCCCTTGGTCACTCGACCCCAAAGAAGGTAGTCGTAGCCCAGCAGGTCCGCCGCAAAACTCACATCTCCACGCCTGAGGGCTTTGCGCACCTGGGTGGAGCTGACGTCTATGCCCCCAAACCGCACCGCCGTATCCACCTTCACGCTAACCCCTCGGCTTTGGGCCAAGGCAGGCAATTGGTCGAAATCGTTGTGCTCCTTGCTACCAAACATATTGTCGTAGCCTAGCACCAAAGCCTTCACTCGAAGCCGCCCCACCAAAATCTGCTCAAAAAAACGGCACGCCGTAAGACTAGCCGTCTGCCGCGTGAAATCAAGTTCCAACACATGGTGGATGCCAAAGTGCTCCAAGATAGCATACCGCTCCGCATTGGTGGTGATGCGGCAAAAACGGTCAACTCCCACGCCTCCTACGCCCCCTCCTAGCACCTGCCGCGGGTGCTGCGCAAAAGTAACTACCACCGGGGTAAGGTTCAACCGCTCCGACTCTTGCCTAAGAAGGGCAATGATGTGCTGGTGACCGATATGCACCCCGTCAAACATGCCCACCGTTGCAGCCGTGTCCTGCTTTAACTCACTAATATTATTTAATTTATATATCTTCATTCTTAATGTAAAGACTTGCAAAGTTACAAAAAATAAACCGAACACCGAAAGATTTTCCTCCACCGTCCATCAAACCCACCTTCCCAATAACCTTTCCCCGCCACCCCTGCTTCTGTCCCAGACCCGCCACACCCATTCTCTCCGCCCCGCAAAAATATCCCCTCCACATCAGCCCCCCCCCCCCCCCGAGCCGCTGCGCTCATTACACGAGCCGTGCCAAGCAAAGGTCTGCACTCTTTCGTCTGCTGCCAATCTAGTAGCATCAGCCGCCGCAACCTGTGCCCCCAACGCGTTGCTCAAGCGTCATGCCTCCCCCCTAAAAATAAGGAAGTCCCGCGGGGGAGAATGGGCAACAAATTCGGCAGTCAAGCAAAAAAAAATTTGTCCAGTCACAAAAAGTGCGTATCTTTGCAAAAGACTACTGAAGTCGAACATTTGTATTAATAACTTTAAAAACAAGCAATTATGCCTTCAAGAATCAGATTACAACGCCGTGGTAAAAAGAATCAACCTTTCTACCATATCGTTGTTGCGGACGGTCGTGCACCTCGGGATGGTAAATTTATCGAGAAATTAGGCACGTACAACCCTATGACTAACCCTGCCACCATTGTTTTGGATGTCGACAAAGCAGTGCAGTGGCTCAAGAATGGTGCCCAGCCATCCGACACTTGCCGCCGTATCCTCTCCTACAAGGGTGTCCTCCTCAAGCGTCACCTCCAGATTGGCGTCGAAAAAGGCGCTATCAGTCAGCAACAGGCCGATGTCAAGTTCAACGAGTGGTTGCAAGCCAAGGAAACCAAAATCGCCAACATCAAGAGCGATGCCGACAGCAAGATGCGCACCGTAAAGAAGGAGCGTCTCGAGGCCGAAAAGAAATTCAACGAGGCCAAAGCTAGCGCTGTCGCCGCCAAACGTCAGGCTGCTGCCGAAGCCGAAGCCGCTGCCAAGGCCGAAGCCGAAGCTAAGGCCGCCGAGGAAGCCGCTGCCACAGAGCAAGCCCCCGCTGCCGAATAAGTTGCCGTCTTCAGTCGATTTTTCTATTAGATTGATTTTTTAGTTAATGTTTCAATGGGAAGCGTGCCCGCTTGCGGACGCGCTTTTTTTTCGGTTAGGCCTCTTGTCCCGGCTCCTCGCCGCCTCAAGCCACACTAGCCTTACAGCTCAAAAACAACAAAAAGTAATGACCCGCGAAGATTGTTATCTGTTGGGCAAAATTACCCGACCTTGGGGAATCAAAGGTCAGGTGATCTTTTTCCTGGACGTGGACTGCCCCGCAAACTATGCCGACCTCACCTCGGCTTTTGTCGAGCTCAAAGGCAGTCTGGTCCCCGTCTTCTTCCATATCGAAAATATCAACGGCAACAAAGCCATCGTCTCCTTCGAAGACCTTGAGCCCGAGCAGGTTCTAAAGCTAGTAGGCTGCAACCTTTTTCTGCCTCTTTCATTGTTGCCCAAACTAACCGGCAACCAATTCTATTTCCACGAAGTTAAGGGTTTTCGAGCAGTGGACGAAACCTATGGCGACATCGGCGTAATCCGTACCATCATCGAGTACCCCGCTCAACCACTTTTTCAAATCATCAATAACGACAAGGAGATTCTGATTCCAGTGATAGACCCTGTGATTAAAAAGGTGGACCGCGAGCACCAAACCATCTACATCGCTGCACCTGAAGGGCTCATCGACTTGTATTTGAAAGGTTAACCGCGCGCAAACCTGCAAGTTCACCTGCCCTCCTTGGCAATCATGCCTGCCACGCGCCGCAACGCTCCTAGGCATGCGGCGCGTTCCCTGCCTAGGCCGGCCGCAACGCCATTAGGGCAACTGCCGGAAGGCAAAATCCCACACAGGACCGTCAAAGGAGGCTCCATGTACCTTCAAAAAGGCTCGGGCAGTAAAGCACCAACTACCCCGAGTTATACAACAACCCACTTTTAATCAGCCAATTGTCACCTCACCAAAAACTAAATTATCCACAAAAAAGCGCAAGAGTACTTGCCATATCCGAAACATTTTGTATTTTTGCACCGTCAAAAAAAAAATTGGCAAGGCCGGCGCACGGGTGAGTGGGTTCTGCCCCGGGCTGGCGCCGGAGAGCAATTTGGCAGAACCCGTCTTTAATTCAACACAAAAGCCCTATGGAAGAAATTGACGCCACCACACAAAAAAACTGTTATTCCAACGAAGAACTGCAGTTTTTCAAAGAACTTATACTCCAAAAAAGAGCCGAGGCAGCTAAAAACCTAGAACTCCTCTGCGAAGCTATCGCCGGCAACGAGAACGAGGCCAACAATACGGCCCCCACTTTCAAGAACCTCGAGGAAGGTAGCAACGTCCTCTCTAAGGAGGAAAACGCACGTCTGGCAGCCCGGCAAGAAAAGTATATCAAGGACTTGGACGCAGCCTTAATCCGCATCGAAAACAAAACCTACGGCATCTGCCGCATCACCGGCAAGCTTATCCCCAAGGAGCGCCTGATGATTGTCCCCCACGCCACCACCACCGTAGAGGGCAAGATGCAGGAAAAAAAGCACCGTTAGCAGCGCCATCCTTCGCACATTATTGTTTTCCATTATCATATCGGCAAATCCTTCAAGGGATCTGCCGTTTTTTTATGTGGCAACACTGGGGGGGGGAGACCCGCCCCTACGCACTCCGTAGCAAAACAGCCCATCTAGGAGCCGACAAATCGCTCGAGGCAAGTCAGTATATCCTCGGCAAGGCATCAACAAGGCTTTGGGTGTAGGGCTGGCGAGGGTGCACGAAAAGCTCGTCTCCCGTCCCCGTTTCCACCAAACGCCCCTTTTGCATCACCATGATGCGGTCCGAGAGAAACTTCACCACCGACAGGTCGTGTGTGATAAAAAGGTAGGTGTATCCAAACCTTTCCTTAAGGTCGTTAAGCAGGTTGAGCACCTGCGCCTGCACCGAAACATCCAGGGCCGAGACGCTTTCGTCGCACACTATCAGCTCCGGCTCCAAAATCAAGGCTCGGGCAATGCAGACGCGTTGACGCTGCCCACCCGAAAACTCATGGGGGTAGCGGTTGTACCACTGCGGCTCCAGCCCCACTTGATGCATCAACCAAAGCACCCGCTCGCGGCGCTGCCCCCGACCGGCACAAAGGCCATGACTCTTCAGGGGCTCCTCTATGGCTTGTCCTATACTCAGGCGCGGGTTGAGCGAGGAATAGGGGTCCTGAAAAACTATCTGCACCTTGCGCCGCCACCGCCGCAAGTCGGCCCCGCCAAGGCTGTCAATCTCCCGGCCTCCATAGGTGATGGTACCCGCCGAATGCTCCTGCAGGCGCAGCAAGGCACGCCCTAGCGTACTCTTGCCGCAGCCCGACTCCCCCACCAGCCCCATTGTCTCCCCCCTGTATATATCAAAACTAACCCCGTCCACCGCCTTAAGCTCCTTCGTAACCTTGCCAAAGATGTTCTTCTCCAGCGCATAAGTCACCTCCAAATCCCGCACCCTTACCAGCGGCTCCGCACCACTGTGCGCCAAATCTGGGCGTGCGGGCGCCTCCTCTAGGCTCGGCTCGGCACCCTCCAGGAATTCCTTAACCGTCGGCAACCTCCGTGGACGCCCCTCCAGGGGAGGACGGCAAGCTAGCAAGCCTTGAGTGTAGGGGTGGCGCGGGTGATGGAGCACCTGCTCGGCAGTGCCCCGCTCCACAATTTCACCTCTGTACATTACTGCCACATCATCGGCTATCTGCGCTATCACGCCCAAGTCATGCGTGATGAATATCACCCCTATGCCGTCCTTCCTTTGCAGCGCGCGCAACAGATCCAGTATGGTTTTCTGCACCGTCACATCCAATGCCGTCGTGGGCTCGTCGGCTATCAGCAAACGGGGGTGACAAACAAGTGCCATCGCTATCATCACGCGCTGTTTCTGCCCTCCGCTAATCTGATGGGGGTAACTATCAAAGATCTTTTCCGGGCGCGGCAACTTCACCTCCTCAAAAAGCTCTAGCACCCGCCCTCGCGCCTCCCTACGGCTCACCCGCTCGTGCTGCAACAGCATCTCCATCACCTGCGCCCCGCACTTCTGCACCGGATTGAGGCTGGTCATGGGCTCCTGAAAAATCATCGACATCTGCCGCCCGCGATAAAGCCTCTTCTCCTTCTCCGTCAGCGATATCAGCTCCACTGGGGCAGCCCCCTCTCCCACATTCAGCAGCGCCTTCCCCTCCACCATACATTGCGGCGGCTTGGGCAACAGCCCCATCACACTCATCATGCTCACCGACTTCCCACTGCCCGACTCGCCCACCAACCCCAACGTGCGCCCTCGGCAAACCTCAAAGCTTACCCCTTTAACCACCGTATGGTATTGACCCTCACGCCAAAAGCGTATATGCAAGTCCTCTGTTTTCAGTACACTCTCTTCCACAATCCAAACTTTTTTTATAGAAAACGCAGAATTATTGCTTTTATTTGAAAATTAATGCGTAAATTTGCAAATCGATTTTAAGAACAATCATAAACAACTTAAAAACACAAATCTATGACAAAATCCGAACAATTCATCGACCTCGAGGCCCGCTTTGGCGCCCACAATTATCACCCTCTGCCTGTAGTGCTTGCCAAAGGCGAAGGCGCTTTCGTTTGGGATTGCGAAGGCAAACGTTACTTCGACTTCCTCTCCGCCTACTCCGCCGTCAACCAAGGCCACTGCCACCCCAAAATCATCAAGGCCCTCACCGACCAGGCTCAAAAACTCACCCTCAGTAGCCGCGCTTTTTACAACGACTGCCTCGGCCAATGGGAGGAATACGTCACCCGCTATTTCGGCTACGACAAGGTCCTCCCCATGAACACCGGCGCCGAAGCCGACGAAACCGCCCTCAAGCTGGCGCGCCGATGGGGCGTCGTTAAAAAGGGCATCCCCAACGATGAGGTTAAGATTGTCTGCTGCGAAGGCAACTTCCACGGCCGCACCATCACCATCATCACCATGAGCAACGACCCCGAAAGCTACGCCAACTACGGCCCCATGACCCCGGGCTTCATCCGCATCCCCTACAACGACCCCGATGCCTTGCAGCGCGTGCTCCAGAAGGACGGCGACACCATCGCCGGGTTCCTGCTCGAGCCCATCCAGGGCGAAGCCGGCGTCTATGTGCCCGACGAAGGCTACCTCAAAAAATGCTACGACATCTGCCACCGCCACAACGTCCTCTTTATTGCCGACGAAGTCCAGTGCGGCATCGCTCGCACCGGCCGCATGCTGGCTTGCGACCACGAAGGCGTCCGCCCCGACATCCTCATCCTCGGCAAGGCCCTCGGCGGCGGCGTCATGCCTGTCAGCGCCGCTTTGGCGGACGACGACATCATGCTAAATATCAAACCCGGCGAACACGGCTCCACTTTCGGAGGCAACCCCTTGGCGGCCAAAGTGAGCATCGCCGCCTTGCAGGTGGTCAAGGACGAGCACCTCATGGAAAACGCCGACCGCCTAGGCCGAATCTTCCGCGACCAAATCGGCAACTTCCACAGCCCGATGATCGAAAAAGTGCGCGGCAAGGGCCTGCTCAACGCCGTCATCATCAAACCCCGCAACGGCAAGCAAGCCTGGGATGTCTGCCTCAAGATGCGCGACATGGGCGTCCTTGCCAAGCCCACCCACCAGCACATCATCCGTTTTGCTCCGCCGCTGGTCATCTCCGAGCAACAGCTGCAGCAAGCCATCGACATCATCAAGCAGGCCATCGCCTCTTTCGAATAACCCTCATTCCTCCCCACTCAAAAAAAAACAGGGGCGCCCGCTCTCTCGGCCAACAGCCGACCTGCAGGGCGCCCGCCCTTTTTCTATTCCTTTCTTCCTAGCGCCCGCATGGCGTTGAGCACGGCAAGCACCGTCACCCCTACATCCCCAAACACCGCCAGCCACATCGTGCAGTGGCCCGTGGCGGCAAGCGCCAGGATAAGCACCTTAATGCCTATGGCAAAGCATACGTTCTCCCGAGCAATGCGCAGGGTGCGCCGGGCTATGGCAACGGCGGTGGCAACCTTGGTGGGCTTGTCGTCCATCAGCACCACATCGGCAGCCTCTATGGCGGCATCGCTGCCCAACCCTCCCATGGCTATGCCCACATCCGCGCGCGCCAGCACCGGTGCATCGTTGATGCCGTCACCCACAAAGGCTAGGCTCCTGCCCTTGGGCTTCTCTTTCAGTAGCCGCTCCACATGCCCCACCTTGTCGGCAGGTAGCAGCTCGGTGTAGTATTCCCCTATCCCTAGCCTCCGCGCAACGTCTTCACCCACGGCTTGCCGGTCGCCGGTGAGCATCACCATGCGGCCAACGCCCAGCTGCTTCAGCCGCCCGATAGCCTCGCCACTGTCCGCCTTTATCTGGTCGCTAATCACTATATGCCCAGCATACTCGCCTCCTATGGCCACGTGGATGATGGTGCCCACTTGCTTGCATTGGCGCCACTTAGCGCCCACCGCATCCATCATCTTGGTATTGCCCACACTCACCTCTTCGCCCTCCACCTTGGCTCGGATGCCCTGCCCCGCAACCTCCTGCACCTCCGTCACCTTGCAGCCGTCGGTGGACTCTTCGGGAAAGGCCTCGCGCAATGCCATCGCTATGGGGTGCGTCGAATACCGCTCCACATGCGCCGCCAGGTGCAGCAGCTGCCGCTCGTCGCAACGCTCGGGGTGCACGGCCTCCACGGCAAACTGCCCCCGCGTCAGGGTCCCCGTCTTGTCAAAAACCACTGTCCCCAGCTCCGCTAAGGCTTCTAGGTAGTTCGACCCTTTCACCAATATCCCCTTGCGCGAAGCTCCGCCTATCCCTCCAAAAAACGACAGCGGCACGCTAATCACCAGCGCGCAGGGGCAACCCACCGTCAGGAACATCAAGGCTCTATATAACCATATCGCAAAGCCCTCGCGATAGCTCTCTCCAAACAATGGCGGCACCAACGCCAGTCCTATGGCGGCAAAAACCACCACGGGCGTGTACACCCGCGCAAACCTGCCAATAAAATGCTCGCTCGACGACTTGTGCTCGCTCGCATTCTCCACCAAGTCTATGATTTTCGCAACGGTGCTCTCGCCATATTCCTTGCTCGTGCGCACCTGCAACACGCCGCTGAGGTTGATGCAGCCCGACACCACCTCGTCGCCACAGGTTACCTCGCGCGGAGCGCTCTCGCCGGTGAGGGCCACCGTGTTGAGGCTCGAGCTGCCTTGCTCCACCACGCCATCCAGCGGCACCTTCTCGCCAGGCCTTACAACAATGGTCTCGCCCACTGCCACCTCTTCGGGCTGCACGCTCTTCACCTCGCCCCCGCGCAACACATTGGCGCTCTCCGGCCGAATGCCCATCAGCTCCGCTATGCTCGCGCGGCTCTTCCCCTCGGCGTATCCCTCAAAAAGTTCGCCCACCTGAAAGAATAGCATCACAAATACCGCCTCGGGGTATTGGTGCTCCCCGCTAAGAAAGCCTATCCCTAGCGCCCCTATGGTGGCCACCGACATCAACAAGTTCTCGTTGAACACATCGCCCCGTGCTATGCCTTCGCAGGCCTCTTTCAGCGTCCCAAAGCCCACCGTCAGGTAGGGTATCAGGTAAACCAGCAGCAGCTGCCACATGTTCAGCGCACTCGCTTTCTCCACCCACACGGCCCCCGCCAGCAGCAGCGCGCCGGCAACTATCAGCCTCAGGCGCCCCTTTGTGCCGCCATGCCCTTCGTGGTGATGTTCTCCATGCCCGCCATGGCAATGCCCGCCGCATCCCTCGTGGTCGTGGCAATGTCCGCCGCACCCCTCATGGGGGCAGCTCTCTTTTTCGTGCCCATTCCTAGGGCAACAGGACTTCCGATGATTGTCGCTGTGTTTCATATCGTTGCGTTATTATTTCGTTGCGTGTTACGCTCCTTATCGATGCTGCAAATGTACGCCCTTTCCCTTGCAAGCGGGTTGCAAAATAGCTCCCTCGCGCCAGCAAAGAGGCGCTATGCCGCACCAATTCCCACCCACCTTTCACTCTGCGTGCCCACCTCTCAAAAAAAAACGCCCCGAAGTCCAATCTCATTTGGCTTCGGGCCTCTATCGCACCCCCCCTAGGAGTTTCGCCGCGCTGCAACAGTTTTGCTATATTACTCCCCGGCTTCAAACATGTTATACCATTTATTTGGCTCGTCCTGGATATTTTCTACCCTGGCAAAGGGCACAAAAAATTTTCAATCCCCCCCCTACACCCAGCCGCATATCCCACTGCAAGCAAGCGCACAAGCGCACTTCGCTACCCGCGCAAATTTGCTCATCCTTCCCCCTGCTTCTTGCCCCGCTTTCGCCGCAATGCCACATATTTTTTCTCAAGTCCCTCGCACCCAGCCTACATTTTCGGGGAGGATTATATCTCAAGCAGTAGTCCTTTGTTGGGCATTATAGTACTCCCCATTTTTAGACAGGGTTAATATTCAGTTATACTCATTGTT